>CAOJDP010000020.1 GCA_948433085.1 uncultured Caryophanales bacterium | reverse complement strand
CAAATTCTAATTGTCCAAGCATTTTTAAATCCGGATTTTCAATTGTGTGGTACATAATCATATTAATATATACAATGATTGCAGGTATTACAATCAATGTAGGATTTAGAATTCTCACGATGGCTGCTAAGGTAAGAAATAAAATTAAAAATAGAAATGGTATTGATTTTTTATGGTTGATTGACTTCCTATTTCTAACAAAAATAAATAATTCAATTATGAAATTAACAAAGGCGATACTATACACAAACATCGTTCCAAGTCCTGTTACCCCCATTGTTTCTTGGTTAGAAATAATATTTATTGGTAAAAAAATCTCAATTATAATTGCAAGCAAACTAAATGCAAATATAATTTGTTTAAACTTTTTATACTGTAACATGTTCGGTTGTGTAATATAATAAAGATATAAAGTAAGAAGCGATGGCCAAAGAATATAATGCATAAAATCAATTTTATTTAAAACTTTTACAATTACTTGTGAATTTTGCGTTGAACAATAATATGTAATGACCAATTCTATGATTACTAAAATCACATCAATCAAACTACTTATTAACATGAATCCATAAATTTTAGTTTCATTACTCGCTACTTTTTTCTTAGAAAAAAATAATACTAATAATAATACAATACAAAATAATGCGCTAATTGAAAAGTAAATACTGCTCATATAAAATCCTCACAATCTATAGAAATTATAACACACTACTATCTAAAGTCAAAGAAAAAAGCATATGAGATGCTTCATTTGCGTTTTTGATAGGTAATTCCAGGTACAAATTCATGAAACGCGTTCATACAATATTCATTTTCTATCTCTTTGCCATCATTACTACGCAAGAATTGCGCTTCATATTCAGAATGATAAGTAAAGCCAAACACAGCAAATTTTTTCAAATAAGTATGATTTAAATAAATATTTGAATTTATAAATTTTAAATCTTCTCGATTTATATTATTTTCTATCCATATAGATTTACGCATTTGTTCCATTTTCTTTTGCATTTCATATGTTTTAATTGATAAATCATCTGTAGGATTAATTTGATATGGATTTCCAAAGCGCAATACTATTTTTTGATAGATTTCATTTTCACGGTCAAAAACATCGTTTTTTTCTATATATTCTAATACGGTAGGAACTACAGGGAAACCTGTAATTGCAGAAATTTGGCTTGCTCCTTTTTTTATATCTTGCATTGGTTTTGTTGGGTGTAGATTCCAAGTAGATTCTCCAAAAATCGCAATATTTTTCCAAGAAAACAAAGTTGCAGATGCTTCTAGAACACTATTTTGAGCAGATATCTTGTTATTCCGATTGAATAATACTGATTTTGCAGTACGAAATACAAATCTAGAAAATGGATTTAAACAATCGGTTGCGACCATCACACTTACAGGTAAGCCTAATTTTTCTAAAGCAATGTACATTGAGAAAATATCATGTGCGGTTGAATGATTACATAAAAGAATGAAAGGTTCATTGGGTAAATTATTTTCTCCTTCTATTTTTAACATTTGATTATAAAAATTTTTCATATAAAATGTAGAAATCGCATCTTGGCCTATACTCATAACACGGGTTGATTCATTTTGGGATGATAAAGATTTACAATAATTACGTAAGTTATTATAGTATTGTTTTTTTTCTTTTATGTCTAAATTTTTTTCAACACTATAGGGCATCAAAATTCTCTGTTCCATAAAAAGCTCCTTTTTCTAATTTTGTTGCTATTCTAACATGTCAAATATATATTGTCAAATTTATTTCACATTTTCAATTTGGATATCTTCTTTATGTACAATTGGTTCCCATTTGTTTATTTTTTTAAAGAGACAAATAAATTGTATAGGGATCCATGTACTTAAAAATAAAGGAAACAATAAAATTGCATACTTCATTTCATGAAAGTTTTTTTGGTTATTTTCCAATACAAAAATGGTAAACAGAATCATTAAGAGATAAGTAAGTAACAAAAATACAATTCCAAAATAGAAGAAAGAAAAAAAGCCATACCTCAAAATTACATAAGCAATATGAATTACTCCTACTGTACAAGTAAGTACTTGTAAGAGGGGTGAAAAGAATATCAAAAATAAATCTAGTTTAAATATCTGATTTGTTTTCCCCTGTAATAACTGTTTAAAGTACTTTTGCAGGCACTGATAAACACCTGTTGTCCATCGTTTTCTTTGTTTCCAAGAAATTGAAAATTGATTTGGTTGTTCATCATAAGTGATTGCTTTTGTAACAAAATCAATTGGAATATTATGTGTTGCTAAAAAAGCGGAATACTCCATATCTTCTGTTAATGTAGTCATAGGGTATCCAAATTGGTCCACAATCTCTTTTGTAATCATCATCCCTGTTCCACTAAATGTTGCGGAAAGTCCTAATTTTTTCTTTGTATAGAAATAGAGATTTTGAATGTAATAAAATATAGAATAGCAACCACTCAACCAATTTTGATTTCTATTTTTACTATCGCGAAAACATTGTGCAGCTTGGAATCCATTTTGATAAGATTGATTCATGTGATTGCAAAAATCAGGATGTACTAAATTATCAGCATCCAATAACAAAAAGGCATCAAATTTTTGGTTTTTCAATTTTTGAAACCCATAAGCTAAAACATCACTTTTTTTCTTTACTGTACTAGGACAATCTATTACATTCACTTTTTTTTCAAGGGCAATTTGTTTTGTTTGATCTGTGCAATGATTAATTAGTACATATATTTGATAATTTTTGGAATTATAATTTTGTTGTTTTAAGCTTTCAATTAAATTTCCAATGACAATTGCTTCATTGCGAGCAGGAATCAAAATACAAAATTTACATTGTGCTTTTGACTTCCCTTCTATTTTATTTTTCTTTTTGAATCCTATTAAAAAAGGCACAGTAAAATAAATGGCATAAACAATATGAATCAGTAATAATAAATAATAGCATACTTGTAACATACAACACTTCCTACTAGACTATTTTATTCTATTTTAATCCTGTTCATACATAAAGTCAAATTAAGAAAATTTTTATTTGTCCTATTTTACACCATAAAACCATAAATTGAAATAAAGGTGATACATAATGAAAAATCAATTTATCAAATCTACAATTGTATTAATTATTGGTGGTTTTATTACTAAAATATTAGGTATGGTAATTAAAATTGTCATGACTAGACTGATGGGAACTGAAGGAATTGGTGTTTATATGTTACTTATGCCTACTTTTTCTTTGTTAATTGCACTGGCCCAACTTGGTTTTCCAGTTGCAATTAGTAAATTAGTGGCTGAAGATCAAAAAAACAATAAAAATCTTGTTTTCTCCATTATTCCAATTTCTCTATTTTTAAATATTTTGATTATGGTTTTATTATTGTTTTTTGCACATACCATTTCTACACATCTTCTTCATGAAAATAGAACTACTTTAGGAATCATTTGTATTGGCTTTGTGTTACCTTTTATTAGTATTTCTTCTATTTTAAGGGGCTATTTTTTTGGAAAAGAAAAAATGATTCCACATGTAATATCCAATGTGACAGAGGATATTGTTCGATTAATTACATTAATCATTGGTATTCCTATTTTTATCGTCTACGGAATTGAATATGCGGTTGCTTTTATCGTGATTTCTAATATTTTAAGTGAATTAACTTCTATTCTTATTCTATTTTTATTCCTTCCTAAAAATTTTAAATTAACGAAAAAAGATTTTACTCCTCAAAAAAATAATATTAAGGAAGTTTTTCGAATTAGTATCCCTACTACTGGAAGTCGTTTAATTGGAAATATTGGATATTTTTTAGAGCCTATTATTTTAACGTTTGTTTTATTAAAAGTTGGTTATTCTAATTCCTTTATTGTAACTGAATATGGAATTGTAAGTGGCTATGTAATGCCATTACTATTGTTGCCATCATTTTTTACAATGGCTATTTCTCAGGCTTTGATTCCTGTTATTAGTAAATCTTATAGCAATCATCATTATGCATATGCAGCTTCTAAAATTAAACAAGCTATTTTCTTTTCTTTGATGATTGGAATTCCTGTCACTATCTTCTTTCTATTATTTCCTAATTTGCCATTAAAATTAATCTACAATACAAAAGAAGGCGCTACTTATTTAAGAGTACTTGCTCCAATTTGTTTATTCCACTATATTCAATCTCCTTTAACAAGTTGTTTACAAGCGATGGGAAAAGCAAGGGAAGCGATGAATGGGACACTCCTTGGGGTATTTGTGAGGACAATTGTTTTATGGATTGGATGCTCTTTTAAAATTGGAATGTGGGGTCTTGTAATTGCAACTGCATGTAATATTTTACTGGTTACTATGCATCAGGCAAAACATGTCAAACAAGCTTTATGTTAAGTCATTATAAAGGCTATACAATTTTTAGAAAAAACAATAAGAGGTATTTTCGTTTTCAATTTTATAAGTAGTAAATAGACAAATTTGTACAAATACGATTTTGATTTGTCGATTGTCATCATAAGTAATTTAATTTTTTAGCGATAATTTATAAATAATTTTCTATAACAAATTAACTTTTAGGTATCAAAAAACATCTATTGAGAAACTTGCACAAAAAAAGTCTAGTATAATGTATACAGATGAAGGAAACTTCATACAATAAAAAAGAGATACGTTGAACTTTCGTATGTTAAACGCTGTCTCTAACTTTTAATAGGAAAAGAAAGCGCGTTGACTTAGTTGCCAATCGTTTTTTTAGTCTTTGTTTTTGGGTTTTAGGTCTAAAAGCAAAATAGATATTACAGATTTTGAAAAACTATAATAAAATCCTTGCAGAAATATAATCTTCTTTTGCCCTTTTTTAGGATAACTTTCATTGTATTTGAAATCAGCTCTGTTGTAGTTTGCGACTGGTAACTTATATAATATACTTTATGTTCTATTACTGTTTCGCTGTTGTTAATGGTAAGATTAAGAATGGTAGACTCTTGGAATTCTTTCCAGGATTTTTTGATTCTCTACATACTTTTGGGCATCCTATCCATTCTTATTTGCAATTATGATACTTTATCTAAATAATTCTTCCTAATTGCATAGAAAAACTTTAGTAAACAAAATTTCAAAAAATAAAAATAATAGTGAAATATAAGAAGAATCTTATGTGATTCATCAGTTAATAAATGAAGGTTATAAATTTCACTCGGTTACGTGTTGCACTAGGGATATTAGTGCTGAAAATAGAATTCTTAATTATGGTTATTTGGATTACTCTGACCATAAACATAAAGAATGACATAAAATCACTGAGCTTGTTTTTTCCTTTATTCCTAAAATTTTAGATATTTACTCCCTACTCATTTTAAACCTATATAAAAAGAAGATTAAAATCTTCCTTAACACTCTCTCAATACTTTTTGTTTTTGTTTTTGTAAATCATAAATTCGCTCAAACAATTCTGTTTTTGTAAATGATTTTTCTAGTCGTCTTCTTTCTGCAATATGATTCAGCCAACCTTGTACAACTTCTATATCTAAACTTTGCAAAATTTTTTCCTGTTCTATAGAAGAACTGCTTCGATAATAAGGATATAACACATTTAAAAAATGAGAACTATAATTCCATAGTATATCTACTAATATATTAGAGTCTATCTCCATATAAGATTCAACTGGTTTATATAAGTCATTTACTTCAATTTGAAAATCTTTAGTTGTTATGGTTCCAATATGATTGATTAATTTTGTAATCACTTGATCTCTTTGTATATCTATACTATCATTTATATAGATACGAGCTTCATTTAACAGACAAAAACAAACAGGCATTGATGAACAAGATAAATAAAACCTAGTAAGGTCATCGAACTGATCCATTCCATCACCAATATATTCTATGTTTCAATTATACAATTATTCTTATTTAAAATAAAATAATGAATTAATAATAAAATGCAAACTAAAAATATAAAAATTAATGTGATACTATTCAAATTATGCAAATGAGGAATGACTAAAACAGAAATAAAATTAACAATTATATGAAAAATAATTGGTATCTTTATATTCTGATATTTTTCATATAGGAAGATTAAAATTGTACCTAACAAGAATGCAAATAATATCTGTAATAAATTTCCATGAAACAAAGCAAATAAAACTGTACAGAAAAACATTGCATTCTTTTTAGGATAGATTTTTTGTAACTCATGATATACAAATCCTCTAAATAAGTATTCTTCTAAGATAGGACCTAATAGGCATTCACTGCATAATAAAAGCCAAAGATAATTTTCAATTTTCTCATATTGTAAGCCTAATGCAATAAAAATAATATGGAATAAAATACAAAACGCAATGGGAGAAATTATAAATAAAATAGGATGTTTCAATGATTCTGTTTGTTTGATTTTATACTGTTGATATTTCTTTACAATTATCATAAGAATCACTCCATTCCATAAAATAACATATGGCAAACGAGCACTTACATAATCATTTAATGGAATACTAATATCTAATTGATTCACACGCTCTATAATTTGTGATTCTGATTCATTTGGATATTGAAGTTCCATCTTTTTCACTTGTTCTTGCATAAACAAAAAGGAAAGTATCGCAACAATTAAAAATTGGCCCATTCCAACTAGAATAGGCCATAGCAAAATACGAACTACTTTTCTACTGCTAGAAAAGCGCGCTTTCATTATTTTTCCTTTTTCATCATTTCTGATATTGTAGTACCAATCGTTGCGATTCCTTGTAGTTCAGCTGGAACAATAATTTTTGTTGCTTGACCATTTGCAAGATTTGTTAAGGCTTCATAACTTTTTAAAGTCAGTACTGCACTATCAGCCTTCGCTTCTTTTAATAAACGAATTCCTTCTGCTTCTGCTGTTTTTAATTTTAAAATAGCTTCTGCTTCTCCTTCTGCTTCACGAATTTGTGCTTCTTTTTTTGCTTCTGCTCTTAAAATCGCACTTTCTTTTTCTCCTTCTGCAATCAAAATACTTGATTTCTTTTCTCCTTCTGCTTGAAGAATTCTTTCACGACGCTCACGTTCTGCACGCATCTGTTTTTCCATTGCTTCTTGAATATCTCTTGGTGGAATAATATTTTTAACCTCTACACGATTTACTTTAATTCCCCATGGATCTGTAGCTTCATCTAAAATGGAACGCATTTTAGAATTAATAATATCCCTAGATGTCAAAGTTTGATCCAGTTCCAATTCTCCAATTAGGTTACGAAGTGTTGTTGCAGTTAAATTTTCAATTGCACTAACTGGATGTTCTACTCCATACGTATAAAGTTCAGCATTCGTAATTTGGTAATAAACAACAGTATCTACTTGCATGTTCACATTATCTTTTGTAATCACAGGCTGTGGTGCGAAATCTTTTACAATTTCTTTTAATGTAACTACATTTGCTATACGATCTACAAAAGGTATCTTTATATGTAAACCATTCTGCCAAGTTTGCGCATATGAACCTAAACGCTCAATTACATAAGATTTTGATTGGGATACCACTTTGATATTTGGTATTACCAATACGGCAACTAAAATAAGTAAAATTATAAAAAACTCCATAATTAATCCTCCCATTCTTCTACTTTGATTTTTACGCCATCTATTAATAATACTTTTACAGTACTATCAACTTTAATTTCTTGTTCTGCATATGCAGTCCATCTTTTTCCATCTACCTTTACTTCTCCAAATTTGTTTTTATTTATTTCTTCTGTTACAATTCCCTTCATTCCAATGATTCGGTCTAAATTTGTACTTACCTTTTTATTGGAAAGCCACTTTTGCAAAATTGGTCTTGTTGTAATCAATAGTACAATTCCTACAATACAAAATATGCCTAACTGCAACATAAAATTATCATTAATAAATGATATTGCAAGAGCAAGTAAACCACTTATCACAAACCAAATCGTTGTTAAATTGATTGTCATTACTTCTACCATAGATAATAAAATAACAATTGCAACCCAAATCCAAAACATAATACACCACCTTTATCTACTTAAATTATACTATTGAAGGTATAAAAATACAACAAAAATAAATACAAAAAATAGAAATTTGCATTTCTATTTTGTTTTGGTGGATTCTTCAACTGCGATATATCCATTGGTACAAGAGGAAATTAAATTATAAAATTGATTTCTTCCTTGTTCATCGCCATAGGATACATCTAAAAATTGATTTACTATCTGATAAACTTGATTTCTGTATGCGGTTTCTTCTTCTGAAAAAGGAATCGCTTCTACTTGTGCATTATAATTTGTACATTTGGTATCCTGTATTATTTGCTTTTTTTGCAATGGATGAAAATATAATTTATATTTTTTTAATGGCGCTTTTCTTGTATTACTACAAACCTTTTTGTCGTTTCTTTTTTTTATGGTCTGTTTTATTTGTTCTAACTCTTCAATTTTTTCTTTATAATATGCTAACAATTCTGTTTGTAAAGTTGGCTCATACAATACTGTTTTTACATAAGTTGTTAAAGGTGTATTTTTTACTTCGTTTTTTTCTAATTCTGTTTGCAGCTCTGCTTTTGCAATTGCAATATTTCTTTCCGTTTCAGCTATAGATTTTTGAAGCATTTGAATTTCTTGATCTAATTTACTTATTTTTTTACATGTTTTTTTGTTGGAAATATTTGCAAGGGCATTTCGAAAGGCAGTTTTTACCATACAAGCACGTTTCCCATGTATTTCTATTATCCTATACATTTCATAGTTCATGGCATTTCCTACTTTATTTTTATACTCTTGTGCAGAAACAGTAGCAGGATCTAATCCCAACGCAAGTACTTGCTCTACTGGAACACAAGCACCATTGTCTAACATAATTATTTCTGTTTCCTGATATGTAATC
This sequence comes from uncultured Caryophanales bacterium, assembly GCA_948433085.1. GTDB lineage: Bacteria > Bacillota_I > Bacilli_A > RF39 > UBA660 > UBA5026. Next base: position 19,889 of record CAOJDP010000020.1, on the reverse strand, counting down.
GTTTTTACAGGCATTAAGGATTTCCCCCTTCCTTATGCATGACTTCACGCATTTTTTGTTTAACAAGCTCCCATTCCTCATCTGATATATTCTCAAAAACAATTCTTCCTTCTTGTTCTTTCACTAAAGAAGCATACAACATTACCAAATCATTTTCTTTTTTTTCATCTTTTGTATAGACTACATACTGTTTATTTTCTGCTTCAAATAAAAGAAGCACTTCCACTTGTTGTTCTAGCCCATCTACATCAATTACATCTAATATAGACTTTTCTCCAATAATCATAATAGCCACCTTCTTCTACTATCTTATACAGTTTACCATATCGGAACTTAAAATTCAATGAAATCTCCTTTTTTTATTGTCCTTAACTTTTTATTGACATAGCCTTTATGGATAAATTTTTTGAATAATTTGACGATGCGCTATGCTTCCGAGTATTTCTTTTGGTTGTCGTTTCTTATTTATTTTTTTATTTTTTAACATCAGTATTTTTCTAACAGAAGTATTAATTTGTTCTAATGAAACTCTTCCTTCTTGTATTCCCTCTTTTACATAGAAAATAGCTCGTTCCAAATCGTTCGGCATCAAAAGTAAATCAACACCTGCTTGGATTGCAAGACAATAAATTTCTTTTTCGGAATAATGATTTACCAAAGCACCCATATTCAGTGCATCTGACACAACTAGTCCTTGAAAACCCATTTCTTGTTTCAATAAATCAGTTACAATTGCTTTGGACAAGGTAGCAGGAGTTGCATCACCTGTGATACTTGGAATGGCAAGATGTCCTACCATAATCACTTCAGCATTATTTTCAATCGCATTTTGAAATGGAATCCAATCAGATGCAAGCAATTCTTCTTTACTTTTTGTCAATACTGGTAAATCAGAATGAGAATCTGTTATGGTACTTCCATGTCCTGGAAAATGTTTATATACTGGAATCACACCATTTTCTTCTAGTCCTCTAGCAACTGCAATTCCCATTTTAGATACCAATTTAACATCTGCGCCAAAACTTCGATTCCCAATTACTTTATTTTGTTCATTCTCTACTACATCCAAAACAGGGGCAAAGTTCATATGAATTCCAAAAACCTGTAATTCCTTTGCTAGTACTTTCCCTACTTCATATGCCAATTCACTCTGATTGGTTTTTCCAAGATCCATCATTGGTGGAATCTCAGTCGCATGCACATCTTCTAATGCTTTGATTCTCTGTACACGACCACCTTCTTGATCAATCGCTATCCACATGGGAATCTCAGCTGTTTTTTCTATTTCTTCTATAAATTGAATTGTTTTTGAATAACTTGTAAAATTTTCTTGAAATAGTATAAAACCACCTGGTTTATATTGTAATTGTCTTTGTAAATTAGAATCCATTTCATCACTTCTATAAGAAATTAGAAACATTTGCGCTATTTTTTCTTCTAGCGACATCTGATCCATTTGTTGTTCTACCAATTCCTTGTTTTTTCTTGTTTGCAAATCCATAATTTTTTGTGGAAAAAAATTTAAAATACCAATACATAATGAGACAATTATATCCATAATCACCATTTTTTTCATGTTACTTTCTACCTTTCTATTTATAGTGTACCATAAATAAGTCCAATCCTTCATAAAATCAACTTTTTTATTCATTGATCAGTTAATTGGAATTGATAAATTAGAATTTGTATTTCCACTAAAATAATAATTAGGGACACTACCTTGTATCAATTTTAATGCAATCGGAACATTCATTTCTACAGTAACTCTTTTGGAAGCAAAAGGAAGAATCACTTGTTCTGTTACTTCTACATATACAATCACTTCTACCAAAGCATTGTTAATTCCATAATTGGTAATTTTGGTTTTAATATCTGTTGCAATATCACCAATTAAATTTAATTTTACAGGTATTTTAGGCCCTATATTCGTTAAAATAGGATTTTTAAAAATAATTCCTGATGGAATTTCAAAAATAATTCCTTTTTTTACTTTCTTGCTGTCAAATAATTCCGCAGATAAATTAAGGTTGTCAATTTCTCCTACTTCTACTTTTGTCAAATAATCACTCACTTTTTCTGTTACTAGACCAGTCATTCGATTGACGTGAATTGGATTTAAATCAATTGTTTTGATATCCCCGTTGCTATCTCTTGTAATCAAAAATAAATCATCGATTGAAATTTTATCTGTAACCTCTGTTGATACCGCTTGTCGTATCACTTGTGTTGCCATACGCCCTACTTGTAATTCTGCATATTCCATTAAAATAGGCGTTACTTTTTGGTTAATTAACCGAAAAGCAAGAAATAAAGAAACAATGAGCAATACGAATGCTATTATTAAAATATTCCATTTGCTCATTTTTTGAAAAACAAGATATTTCTTTTTTAAATGAATTCTTCTTCGCACCCTAATCACCTACTATATTTTATGTATAGTTCATTCAACTTATTTTATACTAATAAGGGTGATGATATGAAAAAGATTATGAGTAGTCCTGTTATTGTGGGGAAGATAGATGATTCGATTTCACACATTGCAAATTTGATGAAACAATATAATATTGGATTTATCCCCATTGCTAGAAATAATAAAATTGTTGGCGTAATTACTGATCGTGATTTGGTTGTCAAAGCACTCAGTAATCATGTCGATTCTAACACCACTATTGAAAACTATATTACGCACAATGTTATTTCTATAGAATGGAATCAAAGTATAGATGTATTATTAAAGACTATGGAAACTTATCAAATCAAACGTATCCTAATAACAGAAGAAAATAAAGTGATTGGCATCATTGCATTTAGTGATTTGCTAAACCATATTCATGCGAATTCATTATGTAGTACCCTTAAAAAAATAGAAGAAAATCAGTATTTTAGTACAGAAGAAAATTTGGAAATTGATTCCTTTTATTTATAAAATGCTAACCCTTTTAAGAAACTCACATATATTATCTTAGGAGGGATTACGATGTTTAACTTTTCGGATAATTTTTTCAATAAGGTAGAAAAAAAGACCAATGTAGGAAAGGATAAAATTTTAGAGCTTGCTTCTAAGTTACAACAAAATGATTTAAAAAACGAAGCTACATTACGTGAAATTATCCATGAATTAGGAAGTATGACTGGAAAAGAAGTATCAAAGGAAAAGGAAGATAAAATAGTAAGTGCTGTTATCAATGACCAAGTACCAAAAGATTTGGATAAATTTATATAGAAACTGAAAATGTTCAGTTTTTTTTGGTATACCTGTTGTTATTTCTACATATAGTTTTAGTGAATTATGGAAAGTAGGGATTAAATGGAAAAAATAGAAATCATCAAAAGTATTACAGAACGAACTGGTGGAGATATTTATCTAGGTGTTGTTGGAGCAGTTAGAACTGGAAAATCAACTTTTATCAAAAAAGTAATTGAAAACCTAGTTGTTCCAAATATTGAAGATGAATATGAAAGAAAACGTGCATTAGATGAAATTCCACAAAGTGCACAAGGAAAAACCATTATGACAACAGAGCCTAAGTTTGTTCCAAGCAATGCTGCAAAAATTCAAATTGATGAATTTACTTCTAGTATACGATTGGTAGACTGTGTTGGATATGTTATACCTGGAACGAAAGGTTATGAGGATGAAAATGGTCCTCGCATGGTCAAATGTCCTTGGTATGATGATGAGATACCTTTTGTAGAAGCTGCTGAAATTGGTACTGAGAAAGTAATTCGTGACCATTCTTCCATTGGAATTGTTGTGACAACAGATGGTTCTTTTGGGGAAATTACAAGAAACAACTATGTAGAAGCTGAGGAAAGAGTTGTTCGTGAGTTAAAGGAAATTGGCAAACCATTTATTGTTGTTTTAAATTCCAGTCATCCAATGTTGCCAGAAACAGAAAGACTTGCGGAAAAGCTACAGGAATCTTATCAAGTTCCCGTATTACCAATTAGTGTTGAAAATATGACAGAACGTGATATTTATAGTATTTTAAGGGAAGCTTTATATGAATTCCCTGTACTAGAGGTCAATATTAGCATGCCTGAATGGATTGCTTGTTTATCTCCAAATAATTGGCTTAAAAAAATTTACATTGATAAAATTCGTGAGGGAGTCGTTGAAATTGATAAACTAAGAGATATTGAAACCATCACTGCACATTTCACGAATTGCGAATACATTAGTAATGCTTATCTATCTGACGTAGATACTTCTAATGGAATTGTGACAGTTACTTTACAAGCACCGAAAGAATTATACAATCAAGTATTAAAAGAAATAATTGGTATAGATGTTGGAAATCGTGCAGAATTGTTAAAGCTATTTCAAGATTATCAAGAAGCAAAACAAGAGTATGATCAAATTAAATCTGCGCTTAAAATGGTCAAACAAACAGGATATGGAGTTGCTTCTCCTAGTTTAGCGGATATGAAATTGGAAACGCCTGAAATCATTAAACAAGGTAGTCGATATGGAATTAAATTAAAAGCAGTCGCGCCTTCTATCCATATGATTCGAGTGGATGTAGAATCAACGTTTGAACCAATTATAGGATCCGAAATTCAGAGTAAGGAATTAATTGATTATCTGATGAAAGACTCCGATGTAGAACCCGGAAATATTTGGAAAAGTGAAATTTTTGGTAGAAGTTTAGATGTAATCGTGAAAGAAGGTATTCAGGCAAAATTATCACTATTACCTGAAAATGTAAGATTTAAATTACAAAATACACTATCTAAATTAGTAAATAAAGGATCTGGCAATTTATTTGCTATCGTATTATAAAAGAAGCAGAAATTTCTGCTTCTTTATTCTATTATAATAATGGCCCATTTTTCTAGCTATATGTCCCTTTGCAAATTACCTTTTTGTTATTTTTCTCTTAAAAGAATTTCTACATTTCTCCTTTATTTTTAAATTGTAATACAATTGGAGTTCCCTCAAAATCAAAAGATTCTCTTAGCTTATTTTCTAAATATCTATGATAAGAAAAATGAACTAGCCCTTTATTATTGACTTGAATTTGAAATGTTGGAGGGCAAGTTCCTACTTGAACTGAAAAATAAATTTTAAGTCTTTTTCCTTTATAGGAAGGAGGTAAATTTAAATGATAAGCTTCTGTTATCATATCATTTAATATACTTGTTTTCACTTCGCGTTTACTATTTTCATATACTTTGATTACTTCTGGCAATAAAGTATGAATTCTTTTTTTGGTTAGTGCAGATAAAAATACAATTGGAGCATAAGATAAAAATTGAAATTCTGCTCGTATTGTTTTTGTAAACTGTTTCATTTGTTCTTCTTTATTTTCGATTGTATCCCACTTGTTTACAACGATTACAATTGCTTTTCCAGCATCTAATGCATATCCTGCAATATGTTTATCATGTTCAATAATTCCTTCCTCAGCATTGATTACCAATAAACACACGTCAGATCGATCAATGGCTTTCATCGCTCTAAGTAAACTATATTTTTCTATTTTCTCATATACCTTCCCTTTTTTGCGCATACCTGCTGTATCAATGACGACAAAAGATTGTTCATGATAAGTAAAAGGCGTGTCAATAGAATCTCTTGTAGTTCCTGCAATATTACTTACAATTGCTCTATCTTCATTTAAAATAGCATTGACAAGACTACTTTTTCCTACATTTGGTCGTCCAATTATCGAAAATTTGATAGTACCTTCTTCATAAGTTTCATCTTCTATTTTTTGAAAATCTTCCGTAATACTACTTAATAATTCTGATATTCCAATATTTTGTTCTCCACTTATTGAGATATAGTGTTCAAATCCTAGTTCATAAAAATCATACAGATGTTCTTTCGCTAACTTACTATCTACTTTATTGATTGCCACAATTACTTTTTTATTCGTCTTTAAAAGCATCTCTTTGACAACTTGATCGTTAGCTGTAATTCCTTCTTTGGCATCTACTACAAATACAATTACATCCGCTTCTTCTATTGCAAGTTCTGCTTGTAATTTAATTTCTTGATTGAATAAATCAGCTGCTCCATCTATTCCACCTGTATCGATTAAATGAAACTGGTAATCATCATTTGTTACATGTCCATATACACGATCTCTTGTTACCCCTGGTGTGTCTTCTATAATTGCAATTTTTTTTCCAACCAACCGATTAAAGATTGTCGATTTTCCTACGTTTGGCCGTCCAACTAGTGCTACTACTGGTTTCTTCATATATAGTCACCTCTTGTGCTTTATTATACCATATTCATTTTTAAAGTAAACACTCTAAATCGATTCCTATGATTGTACTTCTTGTATTAAAGTTCCATTTTTTAAAATCCGTTCTGTTTCTTCATGATAATGCATTTTAGAATATTCTAATAGTTTTCCTAAATGAATACTGCTTATTTTTTCTTTTAATTTGACATACCATTTTTTATGGTACCAAATGATATCATATATTGACTTATCTAATTCCATATATTCTTTTAATTCATATAAAATTGTTGTTTTATGAAGACAAATACGCATGTCTACTTGGTCATCATCATAATCTAGATAATCTAGTTCTTCTTTTTCTAATTCAATAATAGCGCCATAAAATGGATCCATATAAATATCGATATGATAATAACCGTTTACTTCTATTTCATAGAATTCATGTAATTTTAAAAAGAGACTTTTAAAATAGGTTTCTAAAGCATCTTTATCTTTAAAATCAATTTCAGAGAGATATAAATTATTTAAAAAAAGAATCATATTTGATTCTTCATAAAATTCAAGTTTCATGGAATCACCTAACATATTGTATGTAATCCCAATCGTTTTGTAACCTAAATAATTCGTTCTATTTTTTCCTGTACTTCCGTTTTCCCATTTTTGGTAACATTGGAAAATACGATAAAGTCATCGCCTACAACTAAATCCAGTTCATTTAACAACATACTACGTTGTGATTGTTGTTTTGTAATGCCAATTTTATCAGACTTTGTTGCCACAATTGTAACTGGTATCTTATAGTGTTTTAAAAATTCATACATTAAAATATCATCACTTGTAGGTTTCATACGAAAATCAATTAACATAAATACTTGTTTTAAGTTTTCTCTCCCAATTAAATAATCCTCCATCATTAATCCAAACTTTTTCTTCTTATTTTTACTTACATTTGCAAAGCCATATCCAGGTGCATCTACTAAATAAAATGCATTATTGACAAAGTAAAAATTAATTGTTTGGGTTTTTCCAGGACTTGCAGATGTTCGTGCAAAATTTTTTCGATTGATTAGGGTATTGATAAAACTGCTCTTCCCTACATTGGAACGACCTACTAACAAAAATTCTGGTTTTCCATCGGTTGGATATTGGCTACGTCTTACAGCACTCACTGTTAATTCTACTGAATTTATTTTCATTCATACCACCCTTTATTCTATAAAGATACTATAACATGGGTCCTGTTATTTGTCAAAAGTCACTCACAATTCCCGCTAATGAAGCAATCAAAGCATCCTAAAATTGTTCCATCTTTACTAATTGCATTGATTACAAACTGTACAATAGCAATGATAAAAAAGATAAAGACAGCTGCAACAATTCTTCGTATAAAACGATTTTGTGATTCTTTCATTTGTTTTTCGTCGCTCGCTATTACTGCTCTTAAGAAATCAATTAAACCTGTAATTACCAATATAATTGGTGCGATTATTTTAAATAAATTAATTAAACGACTAATAAATATAGGAAGTTGAATTGGAATATCCTTCAAATCACATTTTTCAGTCTCGTTGTGATTTAAGTCACAAGTAATATCCATTGATGAGCATGATTTTCCAGAGCCAACTGGACAAAAATATTTGATGTCGCTTTCATTATGATTGGTACATGCTCTTTCTAGTGTTTTTTTTATATCTTTAGTCAAATTTACAAAAATTTCACCAGAAGATTCTATATAAAAAACTTCTTCGCAATTTTTAGTGGGAAAGGCTTTTCCTCTTAATTCTGTTTCTGTTAACTCTTTTGTAGTTCCATTATAATCAATAATCCACTTTTTATTTTCTATATTCGTAAGCTTTAAATTTCCTTGTGTGTTAACGCCTCTATAAGTACAACTATAAGTACCTACTGAAGGGGAAATAAAATGATTAGTGCCACAAGTAATATCAATTGATGCACACGATTTTCCAGAGCCAACTGGACAAAAATATTTGATGTCGCTTTCATTATGATTGGTACATGCTCTTTCTAGTGTTTTTTTTATATCTTTAGTCAAATTTACAAAAATTTCACCAGAAGATTCTATATAAAAAACTTCTTCGCAATTTTTAGTGGGAAAGGCTTTTCCTCTTAATTCTGTTTCTGTTAACTCTTTTGTAGTTCCATTATAATCAATAATCCACTTTTTATTTTCTATATTCGTAAGCTTTAAATTTCCTTGCGTGTTATCACTTCTATAAGTACAACTATAAGTACCTACTGAAGGGGAAATATTATTTGCTTTAATACAGTCCATTCCAAGTCCAAATGCCAACATGATTATAAAAATATATATAAAATATATAAATTTTTTCATACCTTCCTCCTTAACTCTATATTCATTATATCGAAATTTACTTGCAATAGCAAATCCTTTCTAGCAATAAACTACAGTACATCCTCAATTGTTTTATTTTTAAATAACTCTTTATAGGTTCCCCATGTCAAAATTTGATTATTTTTTAATACGATCACTTGATTTGCATACTTCATCATTTCTTTTTCTCTAGAAATAATCACAATTGTATGGTCTTCTTTTAATTTGTTTAACAATTGAAAAACAATTTCACTACTATGTTTGTCTAAAACACTTAAAGATTCATCAAATAACATGATTTTTGAATCCTTCAGCAAGACTCTTGCAATGGCAAGCAATTGTTTGACATTATTAGATATATTTTCTTCTTTGCTTAATATTGGTGTATCATAACCTTTTTTTAAACTACATATGTAATCATGTATTTGCAATAATTTACAAATTTCAACTATTTTATCAAAATTTTGTTCCACAAGCATCATATTGTCTTTGATAGAAAGATCAAAGAAAACAGGATTTTTTCGAACAGATGCGATTAAATTGTAATAAGTTTTCCCATCAATTTTCTCAATTGGAATTCCATCTATTAAAATCTCTCCACTATGTTTTTGATTTAATTTTAAAAGCAAATCAATGATTCCTGTTTTTCCACTTCCAGGTTTACCTGTAATTACACTGATTTTATTCTCTGGTATTTCAAAGGAAGTCTGGTTTAAAATAGGATCATTTCGGTTTCCATATAAAACATCTACGAATTTAATGCTTCCTTTATAATTCGTTGTTTTTAAATCTATAACATCTTCTAAATCATGGGAATATTCTAAAATTTTATTAAATCTAGCAAACGAAACTTTTAAATTTTGAAGCTCAATGCTAATTGTATTGATGACCCCAAAATTATCAATAATTTTCTGATAATAGGTGTAAATTAGCATAATAACACCCAATGTCATTTGTCCTTTTGACATCAAATAAAGTCCATATAGAACAAGACCAAAACGAGCGAATTGAATCATTGAAAGAACGCATGCTTTTACTATTACATTAAACCGGTCATATTTTGTGCTAGCATCTAAGTAATTCATACTTTTTTCTTTGACACGTTCATTAATGCTTCCCAATACATGAAAGCCTTTGATTTCCTTAATTCCTAAAAAAACTTCATGTAAAGTTGCTGTCTTTTTATCTAAATGAAATTTTCTAGCCTGATTCAATTTTTCTGTTTTTCTACTACTGAATCGATACACAATTAACATACAAATAGAGACAATTACTGTTATCAAAAATACATATATATTTAATGAAAAGAAATAAGTATAGATAATTAAAAATTCAAATATTTGAACAATTCGCATCACACCATTGGAATAAAAGGCACAGATTACATCAATATCATTATTCAGTATATTACCATACTCACCTAAGCTAAAGCGAGATAAACTATAAATAGAATTTTGAAATGTAGAAAAAATAGCTAATTTTGTATAACGTTTATATAATCGATTATAAAGTGCCCAAAATGTAAAGTTATTTAATATTTCTACGATGTAATAAACTGCATATACAATCAATGATAAAATAATCAAATGAATTGCCTTTTCAAAATTACCTTTAGAAGCCCAATCAATCGCATCACTATACCAGATTGGTAAAATCATTAAAATACCTCTCATAGATATTGATGTTACAAATTTTAAAATAAATTCTTTCCAAACCTGTCTTAAAATTTTTTTATTTTCAATCTGCATTCTTGTTTTCTTCATACATCTCACCTTCTAATCTAGTATATCATGAATAAAACATTTTTTCTATTTTGTAAATAAAATTAATTATTTTCTCTTCTATTATTTCATTTAACATTTCAAAACAGTTCTATTTTTCAATCATTTTTCATAAATTTGATAAAAAGATAGAAAAAGACTTGTCAAATAAAAAAAAATACGATATACTTTAAGAGTCATTTAGAAGCGGACCTGTAGCTCAGCTGGTTAGAGCGCACGCCTGATAAGCGTGAGGTCGATGGTTCAAGTCCATTCAGGTCCACCAGATTGATACCAAACTCGAACTTTTCGAGTATTAAACAAAACGACTTGTCAAAAAGTCGTTTTTATGATATCATGAATATGTCAAGGAAACTTGCATAAACAAAAAAATTTAGTATAATGCATATAGATGAAAGAAATTTTATACAATAAAAAAGAGATACGTTGAACTTTGGTTGGTTAAGCGTTGTCTCTAATCATATTGATAAAAAAACGCTATTGACTTAGTTGCCAAGCGTTTTCTTTTTAGTCTTTGTTTTTTGGGTTTTAGTCCTAAAAGCAAAATTAGAATCACTAACATTATTCATTATACTATTTTTTAGACTATAAGTAAATGATTTATCCTTATTTTACAAAGAATAGTAGATGTTACAAATTTTCAAAATCTGTAATAAAACCTTCACCGAAAATTTCATATTTTGCCTTGATTAAGTGCTATAACTATATGGTCTTTTTAACAAAAAGAAAAAGGGTTATTCCCCTTTTTACCATGCAATGAATGAACCAATGATAATTGCAAGTAAAATATATAATACAACGATACAAACATATCCATTCCCACTGTTGCAATTGCAATTTGGTTTTACATTGCTACTTGAGTTGCAAGAATTTGAACAAGCCATGAAAGCACCTCCTTCATCCTATATATAGGCACCAAGTATAATAATTAAAAGAATAAATAATACTAAAACGATTGCAGCTCCAGATACTCCTGTATTACACATAAAGCATTCCTCCTTTTTTTATCTTTTCACATTATTCTATGGAAAAATTAAATATGTGTGAATACATACAACTAATTTCTTGTTTTTTTATAAAATTTTTGATAATATATTAGTTGTAATAAAGGAGGAATAGATATGGCAAATAAGAAAAAAAATGTCATAAAACAAAACAATCAAAAAAAAGAAGTCATTGCTGAAAATAAACAAGAAATTATCAAACAAGATTTTACGATTGCACTACTTGTAATCATCTGTTTATTGTTAGTCGTAATTTTAATTATTATAGTGAAAGGTCATGAAGCAAAATTAAAAGATGGAAAGGAAATCATTGCTTCCATTGATGGAAAAGAGATTACATCTGAAGATTTATTTGATGAGTTAAAAAGACAATATGGTACCAATGTTTTGATTAATCAAATTGATGACTTTATTGCTAGTAAAGAAATAGAAGATTCTGATGAAGCAAGAAAAGAAGCAAATGCAAGAATAGAAAATTTAAAGCAACAATATGTTTCTTTAGGCTATGATTTCAATGTAATACTTGCCAATAATGGTTATGAAAGTGAAGAGGAATTACGAAATCAATTTATCTCAGATTACAAAAGAGAAAAAATTGCAAAAGATTATTTATCAAATCATTTAACAGAAGAGGAAATAAATGCTTACTATGAAAATGAAGTGCATGGAAAACTTACTGTTAAACATATTCTCATCAAACCAGATACAACAAACACTTCTACTGCAGAAGAAAAAACAGCTGCTGAAGAAGCAGCAAAAGCAAAAGCACAAGAAGTTATTCAAAAATTAAATGATGGTGCAGCTTGGGCTGATTTAGTACAAGAATATTCTGATGATACCGCTTCTAAAGCCGAGGAAGGATTGATTGCAGATTTTGATCAAGAAGGTGTGGTACAAGAATTTTTTAAAGCTTCTTTAGAACTTGCGGATAATGAATATACCAAAGAGCCTGTAAAAAGTACCTATGGATATCATATTATTCTAAGAATTAGTCAAGCAGAAAAGCCTACATTAGATAGTGTAAAAGATAAAATTAAAAGCAATTTGGTAAGCAATATGATTGCTGCGGATACTAAGTTAATGGATAAAACATGGACTGAAATCCGTAAAGAATATAAAATGAAAATTAATGACACTAAGTTAGAAAAAATCTATAATAGTATTATCAAAGACTTTGAATAACAACTTCAAAGAAAGATAATCATTTATGAAAAAGTTTCTTTAGGAAAGGAGCTTTTTTTATTTATAAATTTATTGTAAACAATAACAAAAAACAAGAATAAAATTGTTTATTTATTCTTGCCTAAATTTAAAATTTATTTGTAAAATTTTTGAAAACGTTTTTGTATTTTCTCTGTCCCTAATAACTTTAATAATTCATATAAATCTGGTGTCATTGCACGTGTAGTTAAAGCAACACGAATTACTGTACTAATATCTGCAACACTTCCTTTATAAGCATCTGGATTTTCTTTATATGCTTTCATATCTGCACAATAACCTAATTGTGTTGTAAGTTTCTTAATTTTTTCAAACCATATTTCTTTATCATCTAATTCATCATAATAATTTTCTATATAAGTTTTTAAAATTTTTGAAATTTCTTCTGGATCTTGTATCTTTTGAAATGCATAAGAATGCGCTTCTGTGAATAATGCATCATACATGTACCAAATTTCTTTTGGAATGGATGCATACGTTTCAAAGTCTTTTCTAGGTTTTTTCTGTTCTCTTTCAATATTGATAATTTGTTTAAAATACTTTGGATCTTGCTCGATCATATTTTTTAATTCCTCTGAATAGGTTTTAGACCATTCATAAGCTTTTTCATACAATTCGTCTTTATTCATTTTAGAAATAATATTTTTAGAAATATTATTTAACTTTTCTAGATCAAATAAAGCTCCACCTGATGAGGACATTTTTTTTGCTTGAAAATCAAAATCTAAGAAAGATTTATCTGGATTCGCAGTATGCCACTCTTCATAGTTAGAATTAATAATCGTCATTAAAGCTTCAATTACTGCTTCTACAGGATAACCTTTTTCCATGTAATAGCGCATTAAGGCTTCTGGATCTTTTCTTTTACTAATTTTACGTTTAATAGGGCCATCTTGTTTTAGAATTAAAGGTGTATGAATATATTTAGGAGCAGTCCACCCCATTGCTTCAAATAACTCAATATGCACTGCAACAGAAGGAAGCCACTCTTCCCCACGTACAACATGAGTAGTCCGCATAAAATGATCGTCCATAATATGTGCGAAATGATATGTAGGAAGTAAATTATCAGATTTCATAATTACAATATCCTGATCATTTTTATTTAAGTATAATTTTCCCCTAACCAAATCCTGAAACCAAAAACGATCATCAAAATTACCATTAGAACGGAATCGAATGACATATGGTAGCCCCTCTTTTATTTTCTTTATAGACTCTTCTGCACTCAAGTTACGGCAAGAGGCATACTTTCCATAATACCCTGTCCTCATCTTATTTTTTTCTTGGTTTTCACGCATTTGCTCTAAATGTTCCTTGTCACAAAAACATGGGTATGCCCTTCCAATTTCAATCAAATGCTTAATACCTGCATGATAAATTTCTTTTCTTTCACTCTGAATATATGGTCCATAATTTCCAATTACTTTTCCATCATATTCATATTCATCGGGCTCCATCCCATAATATCTTAACACCTGCATAATTACCTCTACTGCAGTTTCAACTTCCCTTGTTTTATCTGTATCTTCATTTCTTAAGTAAAAAATTCCTCCTGATTTTTTAGCCATAATATAATTCATCACAACTTGTTGAAAATTTCCTATGTGAACAAATCCAGTTGGGGATGGTGCAAACCTAGTTACCATTGCATCTTCTTTTATATTTCGAATCGGATATTCCTTTTCATAATCTTCAATGGTTTTGGTAATATTTGGAAAAATTAAATTGGCTAAATCTTTATAAGTCATTTTATACACGCTCCCTAATAAATATTAATTTTCTATATAAGAATATCATAAAATTCTTTATTTATCAACTTTTTTCGTATGATGTTACTTATTTCAATCTCATATATTCATAAGCAAATTTCTTTAATTTAACCCTTATGAATTCCTATTTCCTTTCCTACTTTTTGATTCCATTTTTCATATTTGACGATTAAAAAATATGATGATTCCTTTCTTATAACTGGTCTATTTGGATTGATTACTCTATATTTTATACTTTATTTTTTTATATGCTTTTAATACGTACAACAGTAGTGTATTGCCTTTTAGTCAACACAGCGATAGTAATATATCCTTAAAGGAAGTGCGTTTGTATGAATCAAAACAATCATTTAAAGGAAATTTTTGAACATTTAACCTACAAAACGAGAGATTGGAGTTTTAAAAGAATATTAACAGAAAGTCAAAATGGACATTGGCTATATCGTTCTTTTAATGATGAATTTACATGGACACCTGTAAAAGCTACATTTTTTATTGAAAGTATTTTGCTACGATGTGAAATGCATCCATTAATTTTACTTGAAAAAAGTAATTCTACAATTGTATGTGATGGATATAATCGTTTAACAGCGCTTATTCAATTTTTTACCAATCAACTTACTTTAGTAAAGAAAGGACTTTCGCAACTCCCCTTTTTAGCCAACAAAAAATTTCAAGATTTACCTAAGAGCTACCAAACACATCTTTTGGAACTTTGTACTTTTAAAGTTTTAATCTATAGTGTTTCAGAAAGAATAGATTTAACTATAGATGATTATGATAACATTGAAAAACAACTTTATATACGTCACAATACAGGGATTCAGCTCAAATCCTATCAAATTCAAAAAGCTGAATTTTGTAAAGATATTATTACACAAATGATATATGAAATGATACAAACAGATCCACAATTTAAACAACAACTTTTTGATTTAAAAATTATGAAAAAAGAAAAAGATGATATTGATAAAGCTTTCACAAATATTCGGGCACTCATTGGATTATCATATGCACCCTTAGATTATTATTTAAAACAAAAGTCAAAGCATGAAATTGCACATAATATTTATGTTCCTTATACTCTAAAACAAAATAAAAATGATATTATAAAATTTTTTCGTCAAACAATTGATTATTTACATCAATTATTTCAAGATGGAGATATTCATTCTTACCCAAATTTAAATCGCTATACTTTTGTCGAAACTAGTTATTGGTTAATTGCAATAATTTTGAAAAACAATTTATTACCACTTGCACAATTTAATCCACATTTTTATATAGAATATTGTAATGAACAAGATTTACAACATCAATGTTTTTCAAAGTTACTTTATAGTTATCAAGACAAAAAAAAACGGTTTAAGCTTGTTGTGGATTTTCTAAAAATTAATTATTCTATTTCTATGGAACAATATTTCGATCCAATAGAAATCAATTTGGAAAGTAAAAAAAATATTGATGATGTTCCTTTGTTCGAAGAGTTGCTCAAAAAAAGTTGCAAACCAACTAATGAAGAAAAAGATGTAGAAGAAATCTGTTCACTCATTCGGCAAAATAGTTTTGTGTTAAGACCCTACTATCAACGTAGTGAGCAAAGAAATATTAGAGCTTCCAGTGGTATTATTGAAAGTCTTTTATTAGGTATCCGAATTCCCAATATTTTAATTTATCGCTACGTCAAAGATAACAAACAAATTTATGAAGTAGTCGATGGGCAACAACGTTGTTTAAGTTTGCTTGCTTTTTTAAAGCTACAATATTTAGATGAATTTGGAAAATTACAGAAATCAAATAAAAATGGTTTTAAATTAACGAAACTAAAAGTTTTAACTACATTAAATCAACATGCGTTTGAAAAATCAAAATACGTTTTATTAGATGATTATAAAAAGAAACTCAAACAAGCAGATATCCATCTTTCTATTATTGATCAATCTGATAATCCTTATTTTGATCCAATTGAACATTATATTCGAATCAATTCCAATATCAATCCTTTGAAAATGGATTCTTATCTTATGTGGAATGTTTCTTGTGATAAAATAGTGATGGAACAATTGAATCAAGCAACGCAAAAACATATCAATGTTTTCTTTCCTAAAAAAAGTAAAAACAAAAATTATGAAACCTTATTTACAATGCTTGCTTATTATGAATATCAGAAAAGAAAATCCTCTGCTAAAGTACGAAAATGGAGAGCTGTTTCTAACCGTGATTTAACCTATTGGTTAGAACAAATTGATGATAAAAATCGGTTTTTATATATGGATAGCATAAGAAAAGTAGATACGCAAATTACTAAAATTGAAAAGTGGTTAGATTTTATTGATGAAACACCCTCTTCTTTATATGGCCCACGAACAAATGACTACATTAGCAATCAAAAGTTAGATTTTCTATACTATTTATTAGCTGATATTTCATGGGAAATTCTAGAAAGTAAACATCGTATGATTCAAACGCTTATTCTTGATTTCACTTTAAAATTAAAAAATGCAAACTTAACACTTATTGAAAAACAAGAAATTTTACAACTTACAAAATCTAAAATAGCAGTCATTCAAGCAGAATGTTCTAAAAATAAAATACCACAATAATTCATAGCATATATTTTTCATCTTATTTGTCAAGTATAATCAAATGCATTCATTTCTAACATAAAAAGGTCTTCAAGACCTTTTTTTGAAAACTTTCGTTTCATAAAGTTTAAGGGGTACTATATGAACGTGACGAAATGTCCAAGAGATGATTTTTCACCTCTCACTATAAGTTATGTTGAAAATTTTTTCTTGTAACAACGGTTGTCTTTAAATGAATTTTTTATAAGTTCTTAAATAGCGTTATAACCTGTATTTATAAGCGTTTATGCATTTTTGTTTTTGAAGGATATTCTTATAAATTGTTATAATTTTTTATGTTCTCACTTTCAAAAGTAGTAAATTAGTAGTAAACTGGTATCGTAAACTTTTGCATAAGCCTATAAATAAAGACTTTTATATTTAAATTACAATTTTTAAATAAAAAAATTTTAAATTTCTATGTTTTTACACTTAATATTGACTTTTTTCAATACATTATTTTTAAATTTACCATATAAGAATCATTGTTATCAGTTTATTATTAAAGTTTTATTTCACAAATGCCAAAATAATAATTAAAACTCCACTTATCCAAGAGGAATCAACCTTTCTCTGTTTTCCAAGTAGCGCACCCAAAAAATGACCAATGGCAATTAAAAAAATTCCACTCACAAAACTTAGAAGCGTTACCCCTATACTAGAAATATTCATAAATCCAATCCCAAGGCCAATCGCTAAATTATCTAAAGAAAGTGCAAGTCCTAAACAAAAGGCTTCTTTAAAAGTAATATGTTTAGATAAATCCATATCAGACACTTCTGGATTTTTATATATACGAAAAATTAATTCTATTTTAGATATTTGAATTTTAAATTCCAATTCTCTTTTTATAATAAAGTGAAAAATACTTTCTAAAATTTTTTCCATTCCAAGAATTATAAATAAAATAGTACTAAAAATATGGGTAAAGGAAATTGGAATATACTGTTCAAAAAACATACCAAAATTGATAGAAAAAAATAATAAAATTGCCCCTATTCCATTTAATAGCAAAAGATATTTCATAGGGATTCGAATTCGACTCATTCCTAAAGAAAAACCTGCCATTAATGAATCTAATGACAGTGAAAAGATGAGAAGAAACACTTGTAACATACAGATCACCTACATAAATACTATATGTTATATTCTTTGTCTCGTATAGGTCGTGTAACTTATTTTACCAAGAAAAAATAAACTAAAACAACGATTCCTAAGATAATACGATACCATCCAAATGGTTTAAAATTATTTTTCTTAATATAACCCATTAAGAATTTAATTGCTAAGATAGATACAATAAAAGCTGTTAGCATACCTACTACTAAAATAATTGCTTCCGATGTTGTGAATGTTAAACCAAATTTTAACAATTTCAATACACTTGCTCCTACCATAGCAGGAATAGCTAAAAAGAAGGTAAATTCTGTCGCAACAGTTCTAGATACACCAAGTAATAAAGCACCTACAATGGTTGCGCCTGATCGAGAAGTCCCTGGAAATACTGCTGCAATCAATTGGAATATACCAATTAAAAATGCTGTATTATAAGTGATTTGTGAAATTGAATTCATTTTAGCGGTTTTATTTTTATTATAATTTTCTATTACAATAAATAAAATACCAAATAAAATTAACATGATTGCAACGGTTTGATAATTATTAAAGTATTGATTCATTTGGTCTTCAAATAAAACTCCTACTACCGCTGCTGGAATGGTTGCTACAATGATTTTAAACCACATTGAAAATTTTTCTTGATCAATTGATATTCCTTTATGAAATGTAAATGGAAGTAACTTCCAAAAATAAAGTACTACCACGGATAAAATTGCGCCTAATTGAATGACAACTAGAAACATTTCTTTAAACTCAGGTGTAATCTCCATATGAATAAATTCATCAACTAAAATCATATGTCCTGTACTACTAATAGGAAGCCATTCGGTAATTCCTTCCACAATCCCTAAAAAAATCGTTTTTATAAGCTCAATCAAATTCATTTCAATTCCTCCTACTTTTTCATTATACCATAAATTATATGCATAAGAGTGATGAATAAAATCTTATTCCACAAAATGCTTCAGAATATTTTTATTGAGTCCCTTCATTTTGGTATAGTGTTTAACATCATTTTCTGTAATTTCATAAAAATCACATCCTGTTTTTGTTTCCTCCAACATAAAATAAAGAATGTCATTTTCTAATTGAACAGGATATATGTTAATAAAATCCCAATTTTTTTGATCATAAGAGGTTTGAAATAAATGAATTTCATGTATTTGGGTAATATAAGAATCATCTAACAAATGTAATAGTAAATAAGAAATACATATTTCCGCATCTGAAAAACTTTTTATTTTTTTATATTTTTCAAATTGTTCTTTTACTGTGTAGAGCTGATAAATAAAATAATTATCTGATTTTTTAGATGATTCGATATTATTATAATATTGTTCAAAAGATGAATCCATCTTCTTATAAAGTTGCTGTAAATAGTAATCTTCATATTCTTCTTTTATATACCCTATTTTTTGATCTACTTTTTTTAAATTTCTTTTATATGCTTCTAAATATTCGTCTTTATTTGAGTCAATATTTTCTATAACAGGTACATAACTATAATTCGTATGTAAGCCCATTTTAACACGAGTCAAATCAGAGTTGTTTGTCGCATCTGCACTAATTGTTCGCACACCATCATCAAAGAATGTCCAAGCATGTCCTTTCCCTTTTTGTTCAATTTCTATATTCAACAGTTCCTGCAATAATCTTTGCAAAACATAGGATGCATGAGATGTACATACAACAAAATTATCCTCTACATTTTCTAAATCAATAACACGATTTTTTATTTGTTTTAATAATTCTTTGCCATTTTCTAATAAAGTATCCCCGCTGCAGAGCAGACGGGGTATTTACAAGGAGTTACAACGA
>CAOJDP010000019.1 GCA_948433085.1 uncultured Caryophanales bacterium | reverse complement strand
GAAAAAAATTAGTGAACCTCTTATTATTCACTAATTTGAGGGCTGAGTAGTAACTATTTAAAAATAAAATTGTGATTTTTGGTTACAAATATATTGACAGTATAAATTAAGATATGTTATAATCGGTTTGTCTTAAGAAAAGATGCTTGGGGGATTAGCTCAGCTGGCTAGAGCACCTGCCCTGCACGCAGGGGGTCAAGGGTTCGAATCCCTTATCCTCCACCATTATTGTTAAAAACGGCATAAAACCGCGAAAAACGGGTATATGCGTTTTTATAGATTAATTACTTTTGTGGATATGTAATTAAATTTACGATGAAAGTCGTAGAGAATTGAGTGTTTGTAGCACTCTTTTTTCTTGTTTTGGTAAATATTTTAGGTAAATGTCCATGGTCATACTCAATGTTGCGTGTCCTAGTCGATATGATATTTCATCAATTGGGACATTGTTCATGAATAATAAGCAAGCATGACTATGTCTAAATTCATGTACTTTAATTTGTTTCACGTTTGCCTGGTAACAATATTGATTCTTTTTTCGTTCAATTGTTGTTGTAGATAGTGGCTTATTGTTTCCAAAAACGAGTGAATCATTTTTGACATTATGATAATAGTTTTTAAGATTTAATAATTCATGCATCAGAACAGAATCAATGCTGATAGTATGCATAGAACTTTTTGATTTCGAATTTACAGTAACGTGTTTTCCATTTTCAGCTATAAAACATGTCATGTTTTTATTTACTGTTATTGTATCCTATTTTTCATCAATATCATCAAATGTTATTGCTACATATTCGCCAATTCATAAATCTGCAAAAAATAGCAAATCGAAAAGATCTTTATATATTTCGTCATCAATCACTTGCATGAACTGACTAAATTCTTCTATTGTCCAAATATTTTTTTATAATCATTGTTTTTAAAATTTCCAACTTGTTTGGCAACATTTTCATCTAAATCATAATATTTCATACAATAGTTTAAAAATGTCAAAAAACATGTGTGTAGATTTTTTTGTAAGTGATTGAAAATTTCCTTTATTTTTACTTGCCAGTTGATATAATCTTTTTTATAAACTCTAGTTTTCATAGATTTTCTGTTAGGAATTTGTTATAATATGGGTATATAGGAGTGTATTTTTTATGAAAAAAATAAGTGCAATTTTTTTCCTTATCATTTTACTATTTCCATTTTATATAAAAGCGTTTACCATTGGTAATGGTAAATTAGGATCAGGACTACCCTCAATTCAAGGCAGTACGATTTCTGCTCCTGATAAAGTGATGATTGGAGAAGAATTTTCTGTTACTTTTAACATTCAATTTTCAGGTCTTTTTAAAAATATGCCTGATACATTTGGTCTTTTTACTGTTGCTTTTGGACTTCAATTTGATGATTCTATATTTACCATTACAAGTGTGGCTATTAATGATTGGGTTACTACAGTAAATTCTGTAGGTGAAGGGTACCTTGTTCAAAGTTTAGTCAATGAGAAAAGTTCTTCTAATAAATGTATAGATGGGATATTATATTGTTCTAATTATTTTGTAACAATCGAATTTAAAGTAAACGATACAGAGCAAACAACAAGTAATATTCAAATGGGAAATATGGCTGTTGGATTATTGAATGTAGACTATGCAGAGGGTCTTTCAGAGGCCACTAATATTATTGAAGGAATTTCTAATCAAATAAAGACCATTACAATAATAAAAGAGATGCCAAAAGTATCAGAACAACCAAAAGTGATAGAAACAGAGCCCCCAAAAGAGCCTATCAAGTCAGTTGAACAACAAGAAGTAGAGGTACTGGCAAAATCGGATAATAATTATTTAAAAACACTTACGATAGAAAATTATAAAATTGATTTTTCTAAAACAAAAAAAGAATATACAATTTTTGTAGATAAGGATGTTAATCAACTTGCTATTCATGCAGAAGTAGAAGATTCAAAAGCAAATTATCATATCATGGGAGCAGATAATTTAGAACAAAATAATTATCAAGTTCAAATTGAAGTAATAGCAGAAAATGGAGATAAAAATATCTATCAATTACATGTAACCCCTGAACAAGAAAGCGGTCTTTTATACGAAAGTAAGAAAGAAAATTCTTTTGTATGGAAGAATAGTTATACAATAATATCTGTTTTAATCATAATTTTTTCAATAATAGTTGCCATTATAATGAAAATAAAAGATAAAGAAATGGATAAAAAACTCGATGAACTTTAACAATTAAGGAAGGAGAAAAAAATGAAGCAATTACTTATGATTAAATATGGCGAATTAACTACAAAAAAAGCCAATCGTAATGCATTTATAAATTTGCTAACCAACAATATTAAATCTATATTAAAAGAGTATACAATTGCTATCAAAAAAGATAGGGTACGTATGTATATTACATGTGAAGAAAGCGATTGTTCAAATATTGTAACAAAGCTTCAAAAAGTATTTGGAATTCATGGTATAGTGATTTGTCATCATGTAAATACTAATATAGAAGAAATAGAAACAAAAATATTAGAACTTGTACAACATCAATTAGGTCAAACTTTTAAAGTAGAGACAAAACGAGCGGATAAAAGATTTCCAATTTCAAGTATGGAAATGAATGCTAAAATGGGTGGATTTATTTTAAAAAACACCAATCTTAAAGTAGATGTACATGATCCTGATATAAGAATTCATATTGAAATTAGAAACGAAGGGACATTTTTATATACGAATGAATTAGAAGGAATTGGTGGATATCCAGTTGGTATTCAAGGAAAAGGGCTTCTTATGCTTTCAGGTGGAATTGATAGTCCAGTAGCAGGATACTTGTCATTAAAACGAGGTGTTGATTTAGAATGTTTATATTTTGAATCTCCGCCACATACAAGTATAGAAGCAAAAAACAAAGTGAAAAAACTTGCTTCTATCATCAATCAATACTCTGGTAATATAAAAGTAAATATAGTTCCATTTACAAAAATTCAAGAAGCAATTTACCAAAATGTTCCTGATAGTTATATTATTACCATTATGCGTAGAATGATGTATCGAATTGCAGAACAAGTATGTCATCAACATAATTGTAAAATCATTATAAATGGAGAAAGCATAGGACAAGTTGCAAGTCAAACTTTAGATAGTATGGTTGTAATTAATGCAGTAACCAATTTACCTGTTATAAGACCAGTTGCATGTATGGATAAATTAGAAATTATCGAAATTTCAAAAAAAATAGATACCTATGAAACTAGTATTTTACCATATGAGGATTGTTGTACAATCTTTTTACCTAAACATCCCGTTATTTATCCAACTATGGAAAAAGCAATTTCATATGAGAACTTGTTTAACTTTCAAGCACTTATTCAAGAAGCGATTGAAAATGTAGAAACGATTACACAATTAGATGAAACGAAAAGTAATTATTTATAAATAATATATCCAAAAATTTCCAATAAAAAAATATGTATGAAAAAAATTTCCTGGTACATGATATTAGTGTACAGGAGGTGAAATACATGAAAAATAGTACAAATAAAATGGTAGTTCCTGGAGCTAAACAAGCTATCGATAAAATGAAATATGAAATCGCTAGCGAATTAGGTGTTAACATGGGACCAGATGCAACTAGTAGAGCTAACGGATCAGTTGGTGGTGAAATTACTAGACGTTTAGTTCAAATGGGTGAACAACACTTAGGTGGTTCAAATTACCAAGCTAAATAATGTATGAAAATGGACAGTGATACTTACTGTCTTTTTTTAGTTCTATGAAGCGTTGGTTGCTTTTTGAAAGGGAAAAGTTTATAATCAAACTAGGATAGGTGAAATTTATGAATTACAAAGATATTGGCGCATTTATAATGACCAAACGAAAAGAAAAAAATATGACACAAAGATAACTCGCAGGGCAACTTGTACCGATAAAGTGGTAAGCAAATGGGAAAGAGGAATATTGTTGTACAAATGACACAGGTATTGTTTTGATGTAAATATAAATGTATATACAAAACTTTCTTTTAAAATAAGGAAATGTTGATTTTGAAAAATCCATTTGTATATACAAAAAGTTAGGTTTGTACATACATTTCGCAGGTGTGGAAAATGCTTCGTGGTGCACGAAAAATCGTTATAAGTTCTTTATTTGTAAGGCTTATAATATTTCGTGGTGTTTTCTCATATTCTGTTGAAGAATTTTTAAATGAATTTTTATTGAAATCAAGAAGGAATAAGCGGGAATTATGATTTCATTATTATGAAAGGTTTGTGTGGTGACAAGAAATGATAGATATTCAAAAGGCTAGAATTGTGTTCAAAGAATTTTTAAATAGATATGGAGATAAAGATACGCCAGGTTTTAATTTAAAGGTGGTTCATACATATCATGTAGTTGATAACGCTATAACAATAGCTAGAAAATTAAATTTATCAGAAGAAGATGTTTGTTTAGCAGAACTAATTGCTTTGTTGCATGATATAGGAAGATTCGAAGAACTGTCATTTTTAAAACAATTTGATAGTGTTAAATTTGATCATGCCTCGTATGGAGTTAAAATGTTATTTGAAGATAATTTAATTAGAAATTTTATTAAGGATGATAGTTATGATGAAATAATAAAAATTGCTATCAATAATCATAGTAGATTAACTATCCAAGATGGATTGGAAGAAAGGACTTTATTACATTCAAAAATAATAAGAGATGCTGATAAATTGGATAATTTTAGGGTGAAAAAAGAAGAGAAAATTGAAGCAATATTTCCAGGAAAAGTCAGGAATAAAAGTGATATGGAAGATTCTAAATTATCGTATAAAGTTTATAATACTGTAATAGCAAAGAAATGCATAGATATACATGATAGAGTGACTTTGCTTGATTATTGGGTTTGTGTATTAGCATTTATATTTGATTTGAATTTTAAAGAGTCTTATGAGATTGTTAAAAACAATAATTATATAAATATTTTAATTGATAGATTTAATTATAGTGATTTAGAAACGAAAAACAAGATGGAAGATATAAGACTTATAATGAATAGTTTTATTGATTGCAAGACTAAGTAATTAGAATACAATGGACTTAAAAAAGAATTGGTCAGACGCGTCTGGCCAATTTCAGAAAGGATGAAATTTTATGTTAGAAAATATTAATAATAAAATGATTGAAGAAATAACCAATTTAGTCAATCAAATGAAATCTAATTTAGCTCTTGAAATTAATAAATCAATAGTTAATGTTTATTGGAATATAGGAAGAATTATTGTTTCGAATGAAAATGAAAATAATAATCGTTTAGAATATGGTAAGGAGGTATTAAAAGGATTATCAAATGAATTAACGAAAAGGGCTATTCTGTTTCTAATCTAAAATATATGAGGGTCTTTTATAAAGCATATCCTAATTATGAAGAACTGAGTGAAAAATTATCTTGGTCTCATTATCTCGAATTGATGATCATTCAAGATAAAGATAAACGTAATTTTTATGAAAAAGAGTGTATCAATTCGAATTGGAGCGTTCGTGAATTAAGAAGACAGTTAGATACTTCTTTATTTGAGAGATTATTGTTATCAGATGGTAAAGCAAATAAAGAAAAAGTTTTAGAACTTTCCAAAGTTGGCCAAACTATATCTAAGCCTAGTGATATTGTAAAACAACCATATGTTTTTGAATTTCTAGGAATAAAAGAACAAAAGCCTATACTCGAAAAAGATTTAGAATATAAATTGATTAAACATATAGAGGATTTTCTACTTGAATTAGGGAAAGGATTTATGTTTGTAGGTAGTCAACAAAGAATTACCCTTAATAATACTGATTATTACGTTGATATGGTGTTTTATAATAAATTTTTGAAGTCCTATGTGCTAATTGATTTAAAAATGAACGGGTTAAAAGCTGAAAACTTGGGACAAATGAATTTATATTTAAATTATTACGAAAATGATATAAATAGTGAAGAGGATGGTAAACCTATTGGTATTATATTATGTGCTGAAAAAGATAAAGTAATGCTTGAGTATGCTTTAGGTGGTTTATCAAATAATATCTTTGCATCTACTTATACTTATTATATTCCAGATAAAGAAATGTTAATTAATGAGGTTGAAAAAGTACTAAAAGAAAACTCACAATGAAAAAATAAAGAAAATATGGAAAGTAGATTAACTTGATCAACCCACTATTGTTTAAAGAAAAAATGATGTGTCATTTACACAACGAAACAGGTTTAGGTTGTCCCGCTATATCAATTTTATAAAATTTATCTCAAGTATTAGAAGTATCTATATTGGAAATACTAAAAGGGAAAGCTATTGAACAGGAAGAATTAAAGCAAGATAAAATAAATCATTATGTTTTAGAGACGTTAGATTATTCTAAAAAAGAAATGAAAAGAAAATATAAAGATATCATAGTAAATATTTTTACAATTATAATAATTGGAATTGTTGGTTTTCTATTTTTTATCAATATACATTATATCCAATATTTATCATATTCTTATACCTATAATTTTAATGATTCAACAATAATACGAATGAAACAGGATATGGAATCTATTAAACAATATCGAAAAAATAAAAGGCAATCAAAGTATTTTTGAACAAGAAGATTATTTAGCAATTATAAATGAATTAGAAAGAGAGTACCACAATTATTCAACCATGAATTTATGGAAATATAAAGGGAGACAATAGTTTAAAAATAATGATTTATATCATTTGGAATCCTATTTAAGTATATATGGTTTTCTTCCTATTTATAATATATTAACTAAATATGATAGCAAAATTGAAAATAAGAAATCATCGTATTTAAATAATGCTGTGAAAAGAGGGATATTGGCAAGTAATACATTTCAACATGCTTTTTATGAATATGAGTATTAAATGCGCCATTTCAAACAGATGATATGACATTATCTCAGGATAAAGCAAACATAAAAATACTATATATGTCTTCTCTTTTGAAAGAATTTTTACAAGTAACAAAGACCATTATAGAAGTAGGTGATGTGCATGAATAAGGTTTTAAATTATTTAAAAAACTGTTTTTAATCAAAATGTCATTTATATACTTATATTATATATGACACTTTATCTATTCCATAAAATAGAATATCCACAAAAATTTTATAAGCCAAGTAAATATAGTAAAGCAAGTATTTTTTTATACTTTATTAATATATTACCCATTCCTACCATTATTAATCAAGCATATAATAATAATTTTCAACTTTATTTTTTCTTTTTGAAATTGTTCTTATAATGATAGAAATTATAACATTAATGCGTTACAATCAAAAAAAGAAAGATTATCCTATTTATATTTGTTTCTTGTTTAATTATTTGTATGTATTTCTATCATATAACTACCAATTTTTACATTGGGTGAAGAGAAGGAAAATAACCATACTATAAATAAGGTGGTGAATAAAATGTACAATAAATTAGTTGTACCTGGATCAAAGCAGGCAATTGAAAATTTAAAATATGAAATTGCGAATGAACTAGGAATTACTTTAGGTGCGGATACTTCATCTCGTTTAAACGGTACAGTTGGTGGAGAAATGACAAAAAGACTTGTTCAATTAGGACAACAAGTATTAGAAAATCAAAAACAATAAGGACAGTATAACTGTTCTTATTTTGACATACTTAATTTTATCTGTTAGAATAACTGAATAAAAAGGGGAAATGGAAATATGACAAAAGTACAAGAATTTTTAGAAAAATTAGAAGAGGCTTATTTTATTTTATCTGATAGGTCTAGTTATATTGTAAGTAGTAAGGAAAGATGTAATACTTCAAAAGAGCAAATGGAAGAAAAAATAGTAAAACTAATCTATGATAGGATTAAAAAACATAAATTAGTGGATGAGGATTTTCTTTCTAATTTAGTTGAAATTATGGTTTGTAGTCGAGGACTAAATCCTTATGTACGTGAACTTGAATTTTTACCATATCACTGTGGAGAAATTGCTTATTATAACGTGAAAAATAATCTTTTGGCAATTTCTTGTTCTTATATAAATAAACATTTTCCTTATGGTTGGGCTTCCTTCAATGCCAACGAAAAAGAGTATTATCATCATATTTATGCTGTTAGCACTATTGCGCATGAAATGGAACATGCGGAACAAAAAAGAAAAATGTTATTACAACCAAATGATATTACAGCTAAAATTACAGCAGATGTCGATATGTGGAGAGAAGATATCGAAAGTATCTATTCAAAAATATTCTTAGTATCTGCCACATGGAAGAAGAATTGGTTACAAAGAAAATATGATCGATATTGGAATTTTGACCCCAGTGAGAGACTTGCTAATATATATTCAGAGGTAATTACCATAGATACAATAGAAGGTTTGAATCAAATGTTTGAAATGAATACTTTAATAGAAAAGGCGAATCAAAGACTTTGTGATATGTTATTGTTTGGGTATGAGAGAAAGAATAGTCCAACGCACTATTATTACAAGAAATTAAATATACAAAATAAGTGGAAAGAAATTGCCTTGCTTATTCCTACTTTATCATTAGAAGATAGACTATTGTTAGGACTTGATATTACAGAGGAAGAATACTTTAATCTATTAGAAAATGAAGATGAAATCGTAAAAAATATTCAAAAAAAATACAAATGAAAAACATTCCTATAGAATGTTTAGCAAGTATAACCTTGAGCTTCGAAAGCTTTTTTCATATCATCATATTCTGCTTTTGTGTTAACAATGTCCAATGTTTCTTTTGCATCTTCATCCATTGTTGCAAAATCTGCAGAAATTGAAATTTTGATTTGATTTCCATCTGTTTTCGTATCCATAGAAATACCTTTTTTGTTATTGTAATTAGCAAATTGACTTTCAAAAGCACTTTTTAGTTCATTAATATAAGAAGTATAAGAATCTTCCACAGTAACTGTTTCAAGAATTTCCATTTTTGTTACGTCTTTACCTTTGAAATCAACATTGACTTTTTGATTCATTTTCATACCAGTTGCACTATCATCTTTTGTACATTTTAATGTTTTAGATGAATTTCCACATCCTGTCAAAAAACCTATTGTTATTACAATAACACTTACAACAAAAAACTTTTTCATTTTTTCTCCTCCTACACACATAGAATAATAAAAAACACAAAATTTGTCAAGAAAAATTGCTTATTTATAAAATTTTGTCTATTAAACCATAGTCAAGCGCTTCATTGGCATTTAGAAAATAATCTCTTTCTGTATCGTTTTCAATTGTTTTGATATCTTTGCCAGTATTTTCAGCTAACATATGATTTAATTTATCTTTTAATTTTAAAATACGTTCAGCAGCGATTTTGATTTCTGTGGCTTGCCCTTGGGCACCTCCTAATGGTTGATGAATCATCACTTCACTATTTGGTAAGCAACATCTTTTTCCTTTCGTCCCACTGGATAAGAGAAATGCTCCCATACTTGCAGCCATACCTACACAAATTGTAGAAACATCACTTTTTACAAAATTCATTGTATCGTAAATTGCCATGCCTGCAGTTACACTACCACCAGGAGAGTTAATGTAGATACTAATATCATTATGATTGATTGAATCTAAATATAACAATTGCGCAATAATTGTATTAGAATTTATATCATCAATTTCGCCACATAAAATAATAATACGATCTTTTAATAGCCTAGAATAAATATCATAAGCACGTTCTCCATTATTGCTTTTTTCAATAACAGTTGGTACTAAACTCATAAAATCATCCTCTCTATATATAGAATAGTTCATAAAACTAAATATTATGCAAAAAAAGATGTGACAAAATTACACTTTTTTGATAAAATAGGTTATATAAAGAATAAGAGGGATGTTTATGCCAAGAACAATAAAAGTGAATTACAAAGATTTAGATACAAAAGAATTTCAAGTAGGAGTGAGTTTACTTGAAATTAGTCATGCCTTTGAGCGTTATTACAATTATCCAATTTTGATTGGAAAAGTAGATAACAATATGACGGAATTAAGTGAGACCATTACGAGAAGTTGTACAGTTGATTTTTATGATCGTAGTACTGGGAGCGGAAATAGCATTTATGGAAGGACTGCACAGTTCATTTTGATATTAGCAGTGAAAAAAGTTTTAGGAGATTCAGCGGAAATTGTGATTCAACATTCTATCGACAAAGGATTCTATTGTGAAATTGAAAATGCTTCTATTGATAAAAAAATTGTAAGGCAGATAGAAGAACAAATGTATGAGATTGTTTCTCAGGATTTAACAATTCAAAAGGTAAGTGTATCTAGATATGATGCGATGAAGTATTTTAAGAAGAAAAAGCAATTAGATAAAGTAAATGTACTCAGATATATCAGCAATACTTATGTAAATCTATATCGTATTGATGATTTGTATGATTATTTTTATGGAGGACTTGCTTATAGTACAAAACAAATTGATGATTTTAGATTAACTTATATTAAAGATAATGGATTTGTTTTAAGTTATCCAACTACATATAATCCAGAATGTACTTTAGACTATATTCATCATAATATGTTATTCGATACATTTCATGAGTATACAAAATGGGGGCATCAAGTAGGAATTAAGAATGCAGCAGACTTAAATGAGGTGGTTTCGCAAGGTAAATATAATGAACTAATTCGTTTGTCAGAAGCACATTACAATAGTCAGTTATCACGCATTGCAGATCAGATTGCGGATCATCACAAAAAAATAAAGCTGATTTTAATTGCAGGACCATCTTCTTCTGGAAAAACGACTACATCTAAAAAATTAGAAGTATATTTACAAAGTAAAGGAATTAACACACATCAAATTTCTATAGATGATTATTTTCATGATCGTGAAAAAACACCTAAATTAGAAAATGGAGAATATGATTTTGAATCCTTAAATGCCATTGATGTAACTTTGTTTAATAAGCATTTAGCAAAATTATTAGAGGGCGAAAAAGTAGAATTGCCAGAGTATAATTTTGTCTTAGGAAAGAGAGAATACAAGGGAAAAACATTACAAATGAAGGAAAATGATGTCATTATAATTGAGGGGTTACATGGTCTTAATGATGACCTAACAATTTCAATTGAAAGAAGAAATAAGTTTAAAATATACATTAGTCCACTTACACAATTAAATATTGATAATCATAATCGTATTCATACAAGTGATACTAGAAAATTGAGAAGAATTATAAGAGACAATAAGTATCGTTCAAGAACTGCCGCAGAAACATTAAGAATGTGGAAATCTGTTAGGGAGGGCGAAGAGAAATATATTTTCCCTTATCAAGATCAAGCAGATGTCATTATAAATTCGGCACTTTTATATGAATTGGGTATATTAAAAACTTATGCGGAACCACTTTTATTTTCTGTTTTGGAAAATGATGATATGTATCCTGAAGCGTTAAGATTGATTAATTTTTTAAGAAATTTTTTACCTATTCCAAGTGATGATATTCCAAATGATTCTATTTTAAGGGAGTTCATTGGGGAAAGTTGTTTTAGATAGAAAGAAGGTCACGATATGATAAAAGTAGCAATTAATGGTTTTGGAAGGATTGGAAGACTTGTTTTTCGTCTTATGGAAGCCAATGAAAATTTAGAAGTTGTAGCAATTAATGATTTAACAGATGCGGAACAATTAGCATATTTACTCAAATATGATACATCACATAGAGTATATCAAAAAGATGCTATTACATATGAGGGAAATGATTTAATTGTAAATGGAAGACATATTCCAGTCTTTGCGGAAAAAGATCCTAGTAATTTGCCTTGGAAAAAATTAGAAATAGACCAAGTGTTTGAATGTACAGGTGTTTTTACTGAAAAAGAAAAAGCATATGCGCATATTAATGCAGGGGCAAAACATGTTATAATTTCTGCACCAGCCAAAGGTGATGTCAAAACAGTTGTTTATAATGTAAATCAAGAAATTTTAGATGGTAGTGAAGAAATAATTAGTGCTGCGAGTTGTACAACAAATTGTCTTGCACCTGTACTTTCTGTATTACAAAAAGAGTTTGGTATTCAGTCTGGGTATATGACAACCATTCATGCCTATACTGGGGATCAGGCAGTACTAGATGTAGCACATAAAAAGGGAATTATGTCACGTCGTGGAAGAGCTGCCGCCGCCAATATTGTTCCAACCTCTACAGGTGCAGCAAGTGCCATTGGAAAAGTAATTCCTGAGTTAAATGGAAAACTAGATGGAAATGCAGTTCGTGTTCCAACCACAACTGGTTCGCTAATAGATTTAACTTTAAAGTTAGAAAAATCTGTAACAGTAGAAGAAATAAATCAGGCGTTTCAGCGTGGTCAAAATGAAACGCTTCAATATACAGAAGATCCGATTGTATCTAGTGATATTATTGGATCTCATACTGGAGCTTTAGTAGATGGATTATTAACTGATTTATTGGAAGTAGATGGAGAACAGCTTATTAAGGTAGTTGCTTGGTATGATAATGAAATGGGCTATAGTGCTCAGATGGTAAGAGTAGCGCAATATTTGGCAAAGTTTACAGAAATTTAGGCAAATAAAGTTATTGGTTAAAGGGGGATACCTCTTTTTATTGTTGAATGATAAATCAAAAGGGTAAGGAATTTATATTAGGAATGATGTAACATTGTGATAAATCGGATATTATTATTAATTGGAAATGTGCGTAAATTTAGTAATGGTGCAGATGGATTGAAGTTATTTTTGGGTTATATAGTAAATGGAATTCATATGAAAAAAATTTAATGTTTTGTGATAGGGTAGCAAATTTATTGTGTTTTTTCTTTTTTTGAAAATCTTCTATTGATTTCTGTTGATGAATCGTATAAAATATAGATATGCTAGGAGGAAAATAAATGAAAAAATTTATAGGAATTATTTTAGTAACTTTTTGTGCAATTTTGTTGACTACAGGATGTGGAAAAAAGCAAAAGGTTGATAAAAAACCAGAAGAAAAAGGGCCATCCATCAATAAAAATGAAAATGTGTTAAAAGAGCAAACTATAGAAGAATTTCAGTTTTCAGATATATCAATGATATATGAAGAAGGGGTAACAAAATTTGAAGCAACAGTAACAAATATAAGTGAACAAACAGCTAACTTGTTAGAGTTTAAAATTCATGTAAAGGATGAACAAGGAAATGAGATGGTAGAGCCAGTTTTAGTTGGATATATAGGTGAACAATTAGGTGCAGGGGAATCTCGGGTACTTAACACTTATAGTGTGCAGGATTTAACAAGTGCATTTTCTGTAGAATATGAGATTGTGAGATAATATTCATTGATTAAGGAATGGGTGAGTATATGAAGAGAAAAGGGTTTACATTAATTGAAATGTTGGGGGTTTTTACATTACTAGCACTCATTCTTTTTTTATCTATACCAACAATAACAGGAACATTAAAAAAACAAAAAGAAAATACATATGAAAAATTTCTGAGTGATTTATATTTGGCTACAGAAGCTTATGTACAGAGCCATACAGAGTATAATCTTAGTGTGCAAGATCAAAGGCTGTATATAAAATTAGAAGACGTTGTAGAGGCAAATTATTTAAAAAGTACAGTTATAAATCCTAAAACGAAGGAAAAAATAAATTTAGAACATTATATAGAAATTTATGTGGATGAAGAATATAACTTACATTATGCTTATATGGAGGAAGTTCCAGAAATTATTTCATAGAACTGATGGTTGAAATTACATAATTTAGAAATGTGGTTATTATTGAATTAGCAAGTGGGAGTAACAATTTATAAGGTATATATTTAATAAAGTAGGATATTCTACTTTTTTTAGTAATATTACAAATTTGTAATTATGCTTGATAAAAATGTCAAAAAGATATAAAATAATAATGAAACAGAGTGATAAAATGAAAAAAACTATACAAGATTATGAGTTAAAAAATAAAAGAGTATTAATTCGTGTAGACTTTAACGTACCCATTAAAAATAATCAAATTATAAATGATAATCGTATTCGGATGAGTGTCCCTACCATTCAATATGCGATAGAACAGGGTGCTAAAGTAATATTATTATCGCATTTAGGAAGGATAAAAACAGAAGAGGATCAGCAAAAATATGATTTAAAACCAGTAGCAATTCACTTGGGTAACTTATTAGGACAAGAAGTTATCTTTGTAGAAGAAACAAGAGGGAAAAGATTAGAAAATGCAATTGAAAATTTACAAAGCGGACAAGTATTGTTGATTCAAAATACTAGATATGAAGATTTAATGGATGAAAAGGAAAGTACCAATCATCCAGAACTAGGTGCCTATTGGGCAAGTTTAGGTGACATATTTATCAATGATGCCTTTGGGACATGCCATCGTTCTCATGCATCTAATGTAGGAATTGCAACTCATTTACCAAGTGGAATTGGTATTTTGATTCATAAAGAGTTAGAAGCCTTTACACCAATTTTAGAAAATCCAAAGCATCCATTTACGATTATACTAGGTGGTGCTAAAGTAAGTGATAAAATTGAAGTGATTGAAAATTTAATTTGCAAAGCAGACTATATTTTAATTGGTGGAGGAATGGCTTATACTTTTTTAAAAGCCAGTGGAATAGCAATTGGAAAGTCATTAGTGGATGAGGAACATTTGGATTTTTGTAAACAAATAATACAACAATATCCAGACAAAATTATATTGCCAATTGATAGTATCAATGCAGAAGATATAGATGGGATAGCAATAGAAAGATTTATCAGTGATTTTAAGCCTAATGAGATAGGACTGGATATTGGAAGTAATACAATCAAATTATTTAGTCAATATTTGAAGGAAAGTCAAACTATTTTATGGAATGGACCAGTTGGAATGTTTGAAAAAAGTAATTTTGCAAAAGGTACAAAAGCATTATGTGAATTATTGAAAGAAAATAGTGGTGTTAAAGTTGTAGGTGGGGGAGATACTGCTTCTGCAGTTATTCAATTTGGATATTCAGAAAGTATGACCCATATATCTACAGGTGGAGGCGCTTCTTTAGAATTGCTTGAAGGAAAAAAATTACCAGGAATAGAGATTATCAATGAAAAATAAAAAATCAATTATGAATATAGGCATTCTAATTTTAATTACAGGATGTGTTTTATATTTTTCTTTAAAAGATGATTTCAGTAATATTATTCATGAGATTTTTACATTAAATCCTATATGGTTTCTTTTAGCAATTTTATTTGTAATTTTTTACTGGTTATTTAAAACAATTGAAGTATATCATGTGATATGTAATTTTAAGCAAGACTATACTTTTAAACAAACGCTACGTTTAATGTTATCTACACAATTCTTCAATGCGATTACACCATTTGCATCAGGGGGACAACCATTTCAGATTTATATGTTGAATAAAAGTGGGGTAAAAATAACCGATAGTGCTAATATTATTATTCAAAATTTTATTGTATATCAAATACCACTTGTTTTTTTAGGAATGGTGGCAATTATTGCGAATCATTTTGGTCATTTTTTCAAAGAAGTAGGCTTACTAAAATATTTAGTTACGATAGGATTTATCATCAATACAGCAATTATAATAAGTCTATTTGTTATTGCATTTGCAAAAAAAACAAACAAAAAAATTATGCATTTGATCATAAAATTCTTAAGTAAGCTACATATCGTAAAGGATAGTGGACAAAAAGAAAAAGATTTTGAAGAATATATCAATAAATTTCATTATGGCGCAAAACAGTTATTTCAAAATAGAAAACAATTTATTTGTTCCATTTTATACAATTTAATAGCTTTGATTTGTCTATATCTAATACCAATTATATTATTATATGCTATGGGAGATTATCACAGTATGAATGCATTTGAAGTGCTTATAACAAGTGCTTATGTTATGTTAATTGGCTCTTTTGTTCCGATACCAGGAGGAACAGGCGGGTTAGAATATGGTTTTATTGCATTCTTTAGCAATTTTGTTATAGGAAGTAAGTTAAATGCGATAATGCTACTATGGAGAGCGATTACTTACTATCTTGGATTAATCGTAGGCGCAATTGCATTTAATATAAAGGAGAAAGTAAAATGAGAATTGGCTTATTTACAGACACTTATCCACCATTTATTAATGGTGTATCTACTAGTATTTTGATGCTTGAGAAAGCTTTAAAGAAACAGGGACATCAAGTTTTTATTGTAACAGTAAACCCTGACAATATGTCTTATAAGTATGAAAATTATGATCATGTAATTAGAATTCCAGGAATTCCAATTGGAATTTATGATTATAGATTAACTGGTATTTATCCAGTTCGCGCAATTAATAGAATAAAAAAGTGGAATTTAGATATTATACATTCTCACACTGAATTTAGTATAGGTACATTTGCACGTATTCTAGCAAAACAATTAGATATTCCCTTGGTACATACATATCATACAATGTATGAAGATTATGTGCATTATATTACCAAAGGTCATTTTGATAAATCTAGTAAAAAAATAGTTGAATATCTTACCAAATTTTATTGTGATAAGACAGCGAGTGAATTAATTGTTCCAAGTAAAAAAACTTATGATTTGTTCAAAGAAAAATATAAGTTTGAACGCAATGTTCATATTGTACCTACTGGAATAGATGTAGAACGATTTTATAAAGAGCGTCTTAAAATAGATGAATTGACTACCATTAAAAAGGAACTAGGTTTGAAACCAGAAGACTTTGTGATTATCTTTGTTGGGAGACTAGCAAAAGAGAAAAGTGTTGAGTTTTTGTTAGAGTCTCATGTTTCTCTTGTAGAAAAATATCCAAATTGTAAATTACTAATTGTAGGAAGTGGACCAGATTATGAACACTTTATTCAAATGAGTATTGATTTAGGAATTTCTAATTCTGTAATTTTTACAAATGCTATTGCATGGGAGGAAATTCCAATTTATTATGGAATTGCAGATGTTTTTGCAACAGCTTCTAAAACAGAAACTCAAGGTTTGACTGTTGTAGAAGCAATGGCAGCATCTTTGCCTGTAGTTGCTTATGATGATGATAGTTTTAAAGATGTAGTGATAGATGGACTGAATGGGTATCTCTTTAAAACGAAAAAACAGTATAAAGTTTGTATTGAGAATTTAATTATGGAAAAGAAAACATTGTATAAAATGCAAAAGCAAGCACGAATTACAGCAGATCAACATGCATCAAAATATTATGCGGAAAAAGTATTAGATGTATATAAGAGTGCTTTAGAAGCAAAACAAAATGAAAAGAAATTTATTGATAAAATAAAGGATGTAGTAAAACGTGGATTCGATGATCATCCATAGAGAAGTGATTATCGTTTCTATACATTTTCGACAAAACTAGCTAAAATTTTCTCTAGTAAAGTAAGTGTAAATTGTAGTATAATGAAAACAAGCTAAGCAGTATGATGAGAAAGGAAGACAGAAATGAAACATACGAGAGTACTTATGATAGACGACAACGTTAATTTAGTTGAGATGGTTAAGGAGTATTTTAGTAGTAGTGAACAAATTAGTATTGATTTAGTGGCTTATGATGGGCAAGAGGGTATTCAAATAATAGAAGAAAAACAGGATGATTATGATTTAATTTTGCTAGACTTAATTATGCCAAAAAAAGATGGCATGTATGTGTTAGAAGAGATGAAAGCACGTGGTATTAATAAAAAGGTAATTGTTGCAACAAGTTATAATGCGAGTGATGTAATTCGACAGGTTTCTGAATATGGAGTAAATTATTTTCTTTTAAAACCGTTTGAATTAGTAGATTTACAAAAACGAATTTTAGAGGCAACTAAGGTAAATAGTGCTAGCAAAAATATAGATTTTTATCATAACAATTTACAAATTTCTATTACAAAAATTCTACACGAGCTTGGAATCCCCTCTCATATAAAAGGGTATCAGTATATTAGAGAGGGTATTGGAATTATTTATGAAAGACCAGAAACAATTGGAGGAATTACAAAGGAATTATACCCAGAACTGGCAGAAAAATTTGATACTACAGTTTCTAGAGTAGAAAGGGCAATTCGTCATGCAATTGAGGTTAGTTGGAATCGTGGCAATTGGGATTTAATGGAGGAAATTTTTGGACATAGTGTTGATATTGATAAAGCAAAACCTACCAATTCTGAATTTATAGTAACAATTGCAGATAAATTGAAATTAGATGGAAATAAAATAGGAGCATAGAGGCTACTCAAAAGTATATAGAAAAATTGTATACTATCAGTGGCCTTTTTTATTTATATGTATAAAAATCTTTTTTCAATTACGATACGAATTTATGTAAAAATAAATTTGTTTTACTATTTTTTATAATCGTAGTAATTGCTGTTGTTTTATAAATTATTAAGGAAAATCAAAGGAGCAATTCATCTGAGTTATACAATAATTGTCTTTTTATCTGGATAGGATTCAGTGGTTTCTTTTTTATTTGATTTAGTATATAATGGAGATGGTGATAAAAATATGTTTGAAAATTTAGGCGATAGATTACAGAATGTCATGAGTAAGATTAAAGGGTATGGAAAAATAACCGAAGAAAATATTGGAGAAATGACAAGAGAAATACGTCTTGCTTTATTGGAAGCAGATGTTAATTATAAGGTAGTAAAAGAATTTATTAATAATGTCAAAGAAAAGGCTTTGGGTGAAGAAGTAGCTAAATCTTTAAAACCGGGAGAAGTATTTGTTAAAATTGTCAAAGATGAATTGGTTGAATTATTAGGGGGTGAAAAGAAGGAATTAAATATAATAGGAAATCCTGCTATATTGATGTTAGTTGGGTTACAAGGAAGTGGAAAAACAACTTCTATAGCGAAGCTTGCGAATCATTTAAGAAAGAAATATAAGAAAAAACCATTATTGGTTGCCTGTGATGTTTATCGTCCTGCTGCGATTGATCAGTTGCAACAATTGGGTCGAGAATTAAACATACCTGTTTATACGGAAGGAAAAGGAAATCCGATTGAAATTGCTACAAATTCGATGACTTATGCGAAAGAAAATGGGTATGACTATGTACTAATTGATACGGCTGGTAGATTACATATTGACTCAGATTTGATGTTAGAATTAAAAAACATTTGTGATTCCATACATCCAAATGAGGTATTGCTTGTAATTGATAGTATGACAGGGCAAGATGCAATTCATGTAATAGAAGGTTTTCATAATGAATTACAGTTGACGGGTGCGATTCTAACCAAATTGGATGGAGATACTAGAGGTGGGGTTGCACTATCCATTCGTCATTTGACACATGTTCCAATTAAGTATATTGGTGTGAGTGAAAAAATGGATGGATTAGAAGAATTTTATCCTGAGCGTATGGCAACGAGAATATTAGGAATGGGCGATTTGATGTCCATTGTGGAAAAAGCAGAACAAGTCATTGATGAGGAAGCAACTTTAAAGGCAGCAAAAAAAATGCAAAAAGGAAATTTTGATTTAGAAGATTTCCTAGAGCAATTGAATCAGATCAAAAAATTAGGACCTTTAGAAAATATATTAAAAATGCTTCCAGGGGCGTCTAAACTGGGATTGAATAAAATTCAAATTCATCCAAAAGATATGGCGCATTTAGAGGCAATTATACAGTCTATGACAAAAGAAGAGAGGAAAAATCCTTCCATTATTAAAGCGTCTAGAAAAATAAGAATTGCCAAAGGGTCAGGTAGAACGGTCGAAGAAGTAAACAGACTTTTAAAGCAATTTGAGCAAATGAAAATTATGATGAGACAAATGAGCAGTGGAAAATTTAAAATGCCTTTTTAAAACAAAAAAACATTTCAGTTGAAATGTTTTATTTACAAGTTGCGCCTGTAGCTGTATATATTTTTTCAAGGCCTTCAATCAATAGTTGATTTTTGGAATTGACATAGTTTTTCATAACAGAATTATCGTTTACGAATTTTTTTATATCCATTTTACTATAATCAACAGTTGTTTCAGAAACCAGTTTTCCATTTTCGTTGGTCATTTTATTTGTATAACCACCATAAGCAGAATTGTTTTTTTCATATGTTTCTTTTACTGTTTCTTCCAAATAGTCTAAAATTTCTTGATCAGAGGATGTTACTGTTTCGGTTGTAACTACTTTTTCCACAATTTTTCCTTTTCCGTATATTTTATACTCGTTTTCCATTTTGTAATTTGCAGCTACATTATTTGAAGTTAGGGTACATGTTTTCATAACCTCTTTTTCTTTTCCACAACCAGTTACCATGAATACAAAAATCATAGTAGTAATTACAAATAACATTTTTTTCACAATATTTTCATCTCCTTTTCTATATTTTATCACATTTGTTTGAAATTTAGTATTTTTTTTAATATGTTTTTATAATTT
Source organism: uncultured Caryophanales bacterium (assembly GCA_948433085.1). GTDB lineage: Bacteria > Bacillota_I > Bacilli_A > RF39 > UBA660 > UBA5026. Next base: position 8,931 of record CAOJDP010000019.1, on the reverse strand, counting down.
ATAAATGTTATTACAGTCTTTATCAATTGTTTCTCATAACAGTTTCCTTTCTTAAAGATATTTATATAAATTTTCTGGGAAATAAAATATTTCATTAAAAAAAGTAATATATACTTTATTTGCAGGTAAGTCCTTCTTCTTTTGCGTATACTTTAAAATCTTTTTTATTTAAAATTTCCTTTTCAAACATATTTTCCTTATTTTCTGGCGACATTTTAGATAAATCAGCTATTATTTTCATAGTTGCTGTTGTGTTGTTTTTACTTAGAATTCCATCTACACCTTCCATTGCATTCATTATGGCTACTGTCAATTGCAATACTCCATATTGACTTTCTATGTCATCTGTACTATTAAATATAGTAGTTGATTCGATTATCATTTTTGTTAATTTAGATTTTTCAAATGTTCCAGTTATAGTTGTTGTTGTATTGTTTTTATTTCTAGTACATTTTAATGTTTCCTGTTTAGAACCACAACCGATTATTCCAAATAACATGCATCCTAAGATAAGGATCTGTATTATTTTTTTCATAATTCACCTCCTACTAATAAAAGAAGCTGCAAGGATTCTCTTTTACAGTAAAATTATAACATAATTTTTTGCAAATTTAACAAATTGTGAAAGAAAAATAAATTTATATAATTTTATTTTAAGTGAGGCAAACGACATATGCAAGAAGTATAATTCTACATATGATAAACTAGGTAAGGGGGAATGAATTATGTTTTCAAACAGATGTTGTTGTGGGTCTAGACAAAATAATTTTGGATTTGGACCACAACCTGTTGCTTATGGAAATCAAATGCCTATGCAACCTATGATGGAAGGGCAAGTGGTAGAGCCAACAATTACACAATGCCAAGAAAGAGAGTTCTATCATGAAGTTCCACAAGTATGATAATTTATGACAGACTAAGTTTTAAAGAGAGAATAAGTACAAATTTAAAGGCATTTAAATGTCTTTTTGTGTGATATAATGAAATAGAAGGTGATACTTATGAATATTTTAATGATTAGTAATATAGATGCAGATGAAAAATTAGAAGATATATGGCTTGCTAGAGCTTTTCAAAAAGATGGTCATAAGGTAGCGATAGTTGATAAGAATTATGATGAAAAACTTGAATCTTTATTTGATGTTTTTTTGTTAAGGAATACTTGGGATACTGATGCGAATATAGAAACCATTAAAGAGAAATCTAATTTTCGACTAAGAATCATTAATAAAAATCTCCCACGTATTAATTTTGATGGTAAATATGATGGAAAGAGCAAAGAATATCTTGTTCGTTTATATAAAAATGGCTATCCCGTCATTCCAACTGTCGATAATATTGAAGATTTACAAATACTAGATAAATGTAATAAAATTTTATTAAAGCTTAAAGATAGTTATGATGGAATAGGACAAATGGTAGTAGACAAACAACAATTAGAAAAAAACTTTACTGATTCATATGTAATTCAACCATATATGGAATTTCAATCTGAGGTACAATTTTATTATATAAAAGATAAATTCGAATATGCACTAGAGTTTATTCCAAGTAAAGTTCCAATTTATCCCGATGCAATAAAATATGAACCAAATGAAAATGAAATGAAATTAGCAGATGAATTTTCTATATTAAATGAAAATTATTATGGTATTCAAAGAATTGACTTTATTAAACTTAAGGATGGAACACTTCTTTTGACAGAGATTGAAGATATAGCTCCCTATTTAGATTTAGATTGTGTTGAAGAAAAAATAAAAAATAAATTTATTTTGGATTATAAAAATATGGTATATGAGTATATGAAAAATATAAATAATGATTAGTAAATAATGAAAGGATGTAAGAATAATGAATATAACTAAAATAAAAGGAGAATTAATTAGCCAAAAAGAATCAAAGTTTAAAGGAAATATATATCATTATTCACAAGTTAATTTTTCCTATAATTCAAATAAGATAGAAGGTAGCAGGTTAACCAGTGATCAGACTGAAGCCATATTTGATACTTCATCTTTTATTCCTAAGAGTGATGATTTGATAAAATTAGATGATTTAACTGAATCTAAGAATCATTTTAAATTATTTGATTATATGTTAGATAATGTTGATAATAAGTTATCTAAAGAAATGATTATCAAAATGAATAAGATATTAAAAAGAAATACTAGTGATGAAGAAAATCCTAGATATAATGTTGGAGGATTTAAAATAGTTCCTAATATGATAGGTCTTGTTAATGTTATTAATACAACTGCACCAGAAGATGTAGAAAAAGAAATTGATAAATTAGTTTTTGAATATAATGCAAAAACTAATATTACTTTAGAAGATATTATTGATTTTCATTATAAATTTGAGAAAATTCATCCCTTTGGAGATGGAAATGGAAGAGTTGGTAGAATTATAATGTTTAAGGAATGCCTAAGAAATAATATTATGCCATTTATTGTATTAGATGATGACAAACCTTATTATATGAGAGGTTTAAAAGAATATGAAAATGATAAAATGTTTTTAATTGATACTATTAAACATGAACAAGACTTATATGAAAAGATTTGTGAGGAATTATTAAATTTTGAAATACAATAAGATATTAATTTTAAGGAGGTTTTATACATGGTAGATATTCATTCACATACTACATATTCTGATGGAAGTTCTAGTGTAGATGAACTTTTAAGTGAAGCACAAAAATTAAATTTGAGTTTGCTTTCAATAACTGATCATAATACAATACAAGCTCATTTTGAATTACAAAATTCTAATATAAGAGATAGGTTTAAAGGAGAAATAATATCAGGAATTGAAATAACTACAACTTACAAGGGAGAAACAATAGAGGTATTAGGTTATGGTTTTGATTTAGAAACTATGCAGAAATTTTTAGATGCTAATGTACTTTCATTTGAACAAAAACAAATAAAAGAATATGATCTAATAAAAAATAGGTATAATGCCATAGGAGTAATATTTGATGAAAATAATATTAAATTTGATCCAAAAGTTGAATCTTGTAGACCAGCATTTGCTATTGAAATAAAAAAACATCCTGAAAATTATAAATTTTTCTTAAATCAAGAATCGATAAATACAGCTAGTGGATTTACTAGGAATGAAGTATATAATCCTAAAAGTCCATTATATGTTGATGAATCATCATTGTTTCCTAGCTTAGAAACAGCAATACAAATGATACATAATTCAGGAGGACTTGCCTTTTTAGCACATACTTTTGCTTATTCTCCTAATATAGCAAATGAGTTATTAAATATAATAAATAATTATGAATTAGATGGATTGGAGTGTTTTTATACAACTTTTACAAAAGAACAATCTGATTATTTAGTAAGTGTTTGTAACGATAGAAAACTGTATATGAGTGGAGGTAGTGATTTTCATGGAACTAGAAAAATAAATCATGACTTAGGTACTGGACAAGGTAATTTGCATATTGATGAGTCTGTTGTTGATAATTGGGTAAGTGATTATATATCATCATTTGATAGTGTTAAAAATATTAAGTAAAAAATTTAATCATCCTATAAATTTTATTAATTTAAGAATTTTAGGATGTTTTTTTATGGCATAAATTATTATAAAATAAGGGTATTTCCTTAATACCATCCTACATAGTAGGATGAATTTTGTAAGTACGAAATAAGAATTGTGTATATAGTTTTCTTTATTTTAAAAGGAAAACTATGTATTGATACACAATTTTCTTATCCTGCTGTTTTATAATTTATTAAATTATGAATATTTTTAGGATGATAGATAAAACTTTCTATGCTTTATGACTTGACTCAATTTCTTAGTGGAGGTATCATGCATCATGCAAAAAGGGGATGATGTTTATGATAATTAGAAAGAGAATGAGTGCTTATAAGTAATACTAAATATATGTGTAATTTAAATATTATACAATTTAGTATTACTAAAACTAGTGATTTATCCATAAGTTTAAGTGAGGTGCTTAGAATATATGGATAAGTACAAAATTAATTATATCTATAATGAAAACAATGATATAAATGATATTTTTATAAAAGTTTTAAACAAAGAATTAAGAAAGTATATCCAAATGATTTGTAAAAATGAAAATTGTGAGGTACCATCATCATGTACTTATTTATCTCAAGAAAGGAGAAAAAGTTGTTAGAGAGTTTAAATAAGATATATAATGTTGGACTTTATATAAGATTATCTAGGGAAGATGATGATAAAACTTTAGAAAGTGAGAGTATTACAAATCAAAAGAGCTTATTACTTCAATATGTTAAAGAAAATAATTTAAGAGTATATGATATTTATATTGATGATGGATATAGTGGAACAAATTTTGAAAGACCTGATTTTAATAGATTATTAACTGATATTGAATTAGGTAAAATAAATATGGTTATTACTAAGGATATGTCAAGACTTGGAAGAGATTATATTGGTACTGGTAATTTAATCGAAAAGTATTTTCCAGAACATAATGTTAGATATATAGCTGTTACTGATAATATAGATACATTTTTAGATAATTCTAATAATGACATTGCACCATTTAAAGCTATTATGAATGATATGTATGCTAAAGATATATCTAAAAAAATAAAATCTAGTTTAAAAGCAAAAATGAAAGAAGGAAAATGGGTTGGAGGAAGAACTCCGTTTGGATATGATCAAGATAAAGATAATAAAAATCATTTAGTAATAAATCCAGAACAAGCAATTGTTGTTAAAAGAATATTTGATATGTGTTTAGAAGATTTATCATTCTTTAAAATAGCCAAACAACTTACAAATGAAGAAATAAAAACCCCAGCACAATACTATAACTTTGAATGGAAAAATAACTACAATTTAAAATATGGAGAGTGGCATTCAAAAACCATAAGAGATATTTTAACTAATAGAATGTATATTGGTGATATGGTACAAAATAGAAGAAGTAAAGTTAATTATAAAGTGAAAAAAGTGATTAAAAATAATCCCAATGATTATATAGTTGTAGAAAATACTCATGAAGCAATTATAGATAAAGGAATATTTTATGAAGTTCAAAAAAGAATGCCTAAAAATAAGGGGCGAAATGAAAAAAAAGAGATTCATTTATTAGATGGGTTATTATATTGTGGTAATTGTGGACATCGAATATCCATACAATCCAGAAGAAAAAAAGATAATAGATGTTATACAATTTGCAATTATTATAGGACTTATATGAAACAAAAACTTTGTACAACTCATTCTAATAACTATGATGAATTAGAGAAAGTTATAATCAATTCATTAACTAATATCTGCTTAAATTATATTAATAAAGATAAAATTAAAAATAATGTATTAAATAATTTAACTGAAGATAATAAATTAAATAATAAAAAAGAGTTAGAAAGACTAACTAACGACATTAAGCAAATAAATGATAATTTAGATATTATTTATATTGATAAGTTAAATAAGAAAATAACTGAAGAACAATTTGAAAGAGTAAGAGTAAAATTAGAAAATGAACTAAATATAAAACAAAAAAGATATAGTGAGTTAAATAATAGTATTAATGATAACATTAATGAAGAATCTAAAAATAAAATGATTAACGAGTATATTAATAAATTTTTATCCATGAAAGAACCTAGTAGAGAGTTAATAATCAATTTAATTGATAGAATTGAAATATTTGAAGATAAAACTATAAATATAAAGATTTCTTTTAGTAAATAAAAAGTCTATCAAAAAAGGGCACACACACGTATGTCCAATTCACACACATACAGTAAACCGTCACATTTATAAACATACTTATACACCACAATATTCATGTTCAGAAGAAAACCAAGTATGCAACATTGATTGTGGAAAATGTTCTAATTTCTTAAAATAAATTTTTGAGGGGTAGTCAATCTATCTCTTTTCTATTGTCAAATGACATAATATATTGTAAAATAATGAAAGAAAGAGTGATTAGATGAGATTGGATTTACAATTATTTGGAAGAGCATATGAAGTAAGAAAGGCTAGTATTCAAAAGACAGGCGCTGCAAAGGCAAAATTATATTCCATGTATGCAAGAGAAATTTATGATGTTGCTAAAAAAGGAGGGGCAGATCCTCTTTCAAATGCACCTTTAAAACGATTGATGGAAAAAGCAAAGAAAGAGCAAGTTCCAGCTGATATTATAAAAAGAGCAATAGATAAAGTAAATAGTGGCGTGGATGAGACATATGATAAAGTGCGTTATGAAATTTTTGGCCCAAGCGGCTCTACTGTGTTAGTAGATTGTTTAACGGATAATGTGAATCGTTCTATTAGTAGCATTAGAGCAGCTCTTAATAAATGTAAATGTAAGTTGGGAGTAACAGGAAGTGTATCATTTCAGTATGATCATATTTGTATTGTAAGTTTTAATGGTCTTACAGAAGAAGAAACAATAGATGCTTTAATTGAAGCAGGTATAGATATAGAAGATATTGAAACTGAAGAAAATCAAATTGTGATTTATGGAAATCCACAGGATTTATATGCGATTAAAGAAGCTATTCAAAGTAAACTTAGTAATGTAGAATTTGATATAGATGAGATTACGATGCTACCTAAAGAGAAGATTACATTGTTAGGGGATGATTTAGAGTTGTTTAAGCGTTTACTTACGATGTTAGATGATATTGAAGATGTGCAAACGTTTTATCATAATGTAGCGTTATAAAAGAAGGGATTAGTTAATCTCTTCTTTTTCTTCTAGTGTAAATAACATTTGTAAGCTCACATTAAGCGTTTTTGCTAATTTTTGCATGACAGAAAGGGAAATATTTTTAAATTCTTTTTGGGATTCAATTTGTTTTATGTAGGAAATACTGATATCAGCTTTTTCTGCTAATATTTCTTGTGTATAGTGCATTTTTTTGCGATAGAATCTTATATTATTTGCGAAAGTATTATACTCTTCCATCAGTTCTTTATTTCCAATCATATGACCACCAAAAATTCCCAAAATTTTCCATTTCTAAGTAATACCTAAATTTTCTCATAGAATGTGACAAAAAACAGTACACTAGCAGTGGACTATATGTTATAAAAGGTGTTATAAAAGAAGTTGGAGGAGTCGTATGTACCAAAAATTAAAAATGTTGAGAAAAAAGAAGGGCTACAGTATTAAGGAGATGTCTGAGAGTTTAGGGATTAGCAAGCCCTTTTATTCTCAACTTGAGAATCAAACAAGAAAATTATCTTATGATATGGCAATTCGCATTGCAGATATTTTTCATAAAAAACCAGATCAAATTTTTTTAGAAGATCATAAAAATATTGAAATGAATAAAAAATAATTGACACAATGTTAGATTTGGAATACAATAACTATATCAATGCGATGATGGTGTGGAAAGCTGGAGCAATATAAGAAAAGCTGACTTCTAGAGTAAGTAAGGTGGAACCGCGGGGAAACTCGTCCTTACATTTCTAGGAGTTTTTCCGCATTGAAAGAAAGGAAGCTTAAAATGAATATCACAATGGAAAAAATGGTTAATTTATGCAAACAATATGGTTTTATTTTTCAAGGAAGTGAAATTTATGGAGGATTAGCAAATACTTGGGATTATGGACCTTTGGGAAGTCGCCTCAAAAATAATGTGAAAGATGCTTGGCGAAAACGATTTATCCAGGAAAGACCAAATGCTTATGAAGTGGATGCGGATATTTTAATGCATCCTAGCGTATGGGAAGCCAGTGGGCATGTTTCTAGTTTTTCAGATCCATTAATTGATTGTAAAGGTTGCAAAATGCGACATCGTGCAGATAATTTAATTGATGATTTCAATCAGGAAGTTCATGCAGATTCTATGTCACAAGAGGAAATGATTCAATATATACAAGAAAATAAGATTCCTTGTCCAAAATGTGGAGGTACTAATTATACAGATATTCGTCAATTTAATTTGATGTTTCAAACGTATAGAGGTGTAACAGAAGATTCTAAAAATGTGGTATATTTAAGACCCGAAAATGCACAAGGAGAGTATGTTAATTTTTTGAATGTGCAAAGAAGTATGAGAACAAAATTGCCATTTAGTATAGGTCAAATTGGAAAAGCTTTTCGTAATGAAATCACACCAGGTAATTTTACATTTCGGACAATAGAGTTTGAACAAATGGAATATCAGACGTTCTGTAAAGAAGGAACTGATAGTGAGTTATATCGCTATTTTAAAGAGTATGGAAAGAAATTTTATATGGACTTAGGAATTCCAGAAGAAAAATTAAGATTTCATGATCATGAAAAATTAGCGCATTATGCAAAAGAGGCTTGCGATATCGAATATTTATTTCCATTTGGATGGGGTGAAATTAATGGAACCCATAACCGTACCAATTATGATTTATCTCGTCATCAAGAATATTCTAAAGTTTCACAAGCGTATTTTGATTCTGAAACCAATGAAAAATATATTCCTTATATTATTGAATCTACTTATGGTTTAGATAGAAGTATTTTGGCTTTGCTTTTTAATGCATATCATGAAGATTTATTAGAAGATGGAAGTACACGGGAAGTTCTAAGCCTTCATCCATTTTTAGCTCCTTATAAAGTTGCTGTTTTACCTTTGGTAAAAAAATATCATGATGAAAAAGCAAATGAGATTTATCAATTGCTTTCTAAAGAGTTTATGGTAACTTATGACGAATCAGGTAATATTGGAAAACGTTATCGTAGACAAGATGTGGTTGGAACTCCATTTTGTATTACCGTTGATGATGCGACTTTAAATAATGGAACTGTCACTATTCGTGATCGTGATACTATGGAACAAATTACATTACCAATTGTGGAAGTGATATCTTATATCAAAGAAAAAATCCAATTTTAGGATTTTTCTTTTTGCTTTAATCGAAACAATAACAGTTCAGTGAACTGTTATTGTTAGGGGTATAATTCCC
>CAOJDP010000018.1 GCA_948433085.1 uncultured Caryophanales bacterium | reverse complement strand
CTATCGTTTCATAAAAAGAAAAAGACTATCGCCACTTTCATTTGCTAAAGCAAACGGAAACGCGCCATGTCTTTTTATGAAAAATAACCTTTAAGCTAACGACTAAAGCAAAAAAGGTTATTTTTTCTTTTGTTGTCACAAAAATATTAATAAATAAAATTACTTTTCCTACTTTCATTTTTACTAACGTAAAAACAAAACGTATTCGTAATTTTATTTTTCTTCCTCTATAAATTTTCCTGTTAGGGTATTTAATTTAGTTGGAAATTTTATTTCAGTTTTAGGTAATAACCCTCTATCAAATTTAGGGTATTTTGATTTATCTAGTTTTTCTAGGTTAGGTCTAATCATAGGTATTAGTTCTTTTAATCTATCTAGTATTTCATCACTTGAAATTTCTTTCTTTTCAATTTTAGCAAGTTCTAGCTTATCAATTGAATCAGCAATTCCACCTTTAATGGCAAAGTCAGTTTTTCTTCTTGTTTCTAATGTGGGAAAAATTTTGTTAGAAAATTTGGTGGAAAGTTAAAAGATGGTACAAGTGTTGCTTATTGGCTTTGTTATCATAGAGTAGCTGATAAAGAAAAGTGTAGTGATTCCATTACAATAAAAGAAAACATATTAGAAGAAATATTCTTACAGGTATATAACACTATTATTCAAGGAAAGCATAAAACAAAAGATAAATTATTAAATGCTATAAAAGAGATTATTACAGAAGATAATACTAAAACGAAACTTGATAAACTTTATAAGGAAAAAGAAGTATTACAAAAGAGGTTATCTAGCCTAATTGATATGAAATTAGACAACATAGAAAATCAAGAAATTTACATAGACAAAGAAAAAGAGTTGAATTCTAGTATTAGAAAAATCAATGATGAGATAAAAGAAAATGAATTCTTAAAAGATAACAATAAAAATATTTCTAGACAATTAGAAAAAATAAACAAAGCCATATTAGAAAGTGATAAATCTCTAAAAGAATTTGATAAAACTGTTTTTGATAATATGGTAGATAAAATAGAGCTTGAAAAAAAGAAAGATAATGTATATAAAATAATTGTGAAAATGTGTAGATTATGCTATAATTAACACAGTAGAAAAATCATAGAATAGTTTGCAAGTAAACAAATAGGTTGAGTGTGCTATATGCAAACGGGGGGGGGGTATATCCCTTTTTTTTAATGAAAAGAAAAATAAAGTAATAATATACGATGGAATAAAGAATAAGAATAAATACATAATAGGAGTAGGAGTGTAAATAATATGAAGCCAATACTAAAAAGAAACATAAAATTAATAATAGGAATTATAATCGGTATGCTCTGTAGTGGAGTGACTGTCTATGCAAGCTATCAATATGTAGCAAGCGAAGTATCTTATAGTCCAGCCAACAAGAATTGGAAAGTTGAGAGTGTAGAAGAAGCATTGAACGATTTATATGAACAGAATAAAGAGGTAGGAAATGGATATGGTGTTAGGAGAAAATTGGATGCAGTTACATCTGTATGGGAGCGTGTTGGTGCATCAAAAGGTTTAGAAGCAATTGCGCAAATTGGAACAACACCTGTCAAAAATGATTTTGATACCATTTATCCATGGAGTGGTATGATTAGTTATAATTATGATACGGACACAAAGCAAATAACTGCTTATTATGGAGAAGAAAATTTTACATTTACGCCAACAGGCAATGTAGAAGTATTAACGCGCATTCCAGAATTCTATTATAGAAGATATCAGGATGATACTTATGAATATATTTATATTTCTAAAGAAGCAAAAGAAGGATATATTAAAAGCGAAGCATTTAGTATTGGAAGATATCCGATTTCTGGGAATAGTACAAGGGTACATAGTCGAAGTGGAACATTACCTTTAAGTAGTGTTACTATAGGAAATATCAGAAATTATGTGGAGAAGTTAGGAGAAGAATTTAGTCAATTGGATTATCATTATTTTATCTTACAACTTTTGTATTTGGTCGAATATGCAGATTATAATGCACAAGTAAAATTAGGCTTTGGTTATACCAATAGTGGAAATACAGGTCCAATCAAAAGTGGAGGATGTGACACATTAGGAATGCAGTCAGGAAGTGTGGATGGAACAGACAGTAGTTCAATGATTTATAGAGGAATAGAAAACATCTATGGAAATATTATGCAATTTATAGATGGAATTAATATTAAGGATTATCAAGCATATGTATGTTATGACAAAAGACAATATGAATCAGATAAATTTGATGGATGTTATCAACTAATTGGATATGTAAATGCAAATACCAATGGGAGATGGATATCCAAATTAGGGTATGACATGACCAATCCATTGGTTGCATTCCCAGTAGAAACCAATGGAACTTCTAACACATATATGACAGATCAATATCTTTCTCAACCAGGAAATCGAATCGCTCGGGTAGGGGGATTATGGAATAATAATGCTTTAGTTGGATTATGGAATTTTAATTTAGGTGCTAAATCTTCTGATGCAAATAGTTTTTATGGATCTCGTATTGTTAAATTAGACTAATTATTCAGAATTGAGTATTCATAGGTTTGGAAACTGGATGATAAAAACATAAAAGCATTTTAGATTAAATTGCTTTTATACCAGGGGAATTTGTTTGTTGGATTGTCATTCCTTTTTCTTTATTTTGTCGAACAAATTCATAATTTCTTTCTTTTTTACAAATTTTGTAATATAATAAAATAAGAAGGGAATGATAACATTGAATATAGTAGATGCAATTATTATACTAGTGATATTGGCTGGTGCAGTGTTTGGTTTTAAAAGAGGATTTACCAAACAACTATTATCATTTGTAGGAATCTTTTTGGTTGTAATTTTATCATTTGTTTTAAAAAATCCAATTTCGATTTTTTTATACGAACATTTACCATTTTTTAAATTTGGCGGAATCTTAAAAGGAGTTACTGTATTAAATATTGCATTATACGAGTTCATAGCACTTTTGATTATTATGTCAATTTTAACACTAATTTTAAAATTGTTAGTGTTTGCAAGTTCCATATTTGAAACAATATTAAAATTTACAATTATACTTGGAATACCATCTAAGATATTAGGTGCAATTGTGGGGATGATAGAATCCTTTGTATGGGTATTTATTGGGCTATATATACTTAGTTTACCAATGTTTCACATAGATATGGTAAATAGCTCTCATTTAAAAGATGGAATTTTAAAAAATACGCCAATTTTATCGAATATTGCAGGTGATACAGTAAGAGTAATTGAAAAATTTACATCTTTAAAGGAAAAATATGAAAAATCCCCTAATGCGAATGAATTTAACAAAGAAACATTAAAATTATTTTTAGATTATAACATTATCACAGTAAAATCAGTGGATCAATTAATTGCTAAAAACAAATTAGAAATTGATGGCATTGAAAATGTGTTAAGCTGTTATAGAGAACATTCTGTAAAGGAATGTAGGGAAAGGAATGAGAATTAAATATGAGTTTAGTGAGAGGAACAGAAGAAAATTTTGAACAATTAGTTCAAGAAAGTATAGTTATTGTTGACTTTTTTGCAACATGGTGTGGGCCATGTAAAATGTTAGGACCTGTTTTAGAAGAATTAGCAAATGAACGAAGTGAAGTACATGTTGTAAAAGTAGATGTAGATGAGAATCCGAATCTTTCAAGAACATATGGAATTATGAGTGTTCCAACTATGGTGTTATTTAAAAATGGGAAACAGGTATCTAAAAAAACTGGTTTTATGCCAAAAGAGTTGATTTATGATTGGATAGAAGAAAACAAATAGGAAGTTTATTTAAAGTAAGAATTTATAGGGGATATGTTGTACGATATTCCCTATTTTGAACTGAAAACAATTAATTTCTTTTTATTCATACAATAATGGCTTGAATTTTTGTGATGTGTATGCATAATCTAGTGCAGTTTTAAATTTCTATGCGTTTAATTTCACAGAAATGGATAAAATAGGAAAAAAACTATAGATTTTTTCCCATAAGTGATATAATAGAAATCAGAAAGAGGTGGATTATGTTTCAGAGAAAAGAGAAAAAAATAGAAAGAAATGTAGATTATAATCGTTTAAATGATGTAATAGGTACCTCACAGAAAATTTTAAAAATTGTATATATACTACTTGTTATACTTGCTATTTATATTATTACTATTTTATTTAAAGAATTAAAACTAAAAAATATTTTACAAGTACTATTTCAAACAATTTCACCTTTGTTTATAGGAATTTTTATTGCATGGTTGTTTGACCCCTTTGTAAAGTGGTTACAAAAAAAAGGGATTCGAAGAGGATATGGGACTATAATTACATATATTTTACTTGTAGGGGGCTTTGCGATTATTATCGGATCCATTATTCCTGTCTTATCGGATCAAATCAATGACTTTGCCAAAACATTGCCATCTGTATTTGATACTGTAAAAAGTTGGATTGATACAAGTTTTGATAAGCTCAATAATATTAATGGGTTAGATGCTTTAGCAGTGAAAGCAGATTTATTTAGAAAAATAGAGGAATTTGGAAATGGTTTAACCAATTCTTTACCCGAAATGATGGTCAATTTTGTCAGTGGATTTTTTTCAGGAGCAGGTAGTTTATTAATCGGCCTTATTATTGGATTTTATTTGCTGATGAGTTTTGAAAATGCAAGTGATGTTATGATTACATTATTACCTAAGAAAATGCAAAGCGATACTAGAGATTTAGTAAATGAAGTGAATAGTTCTTTAAGACGGTTTGTACAAGGTGCTTTATGGGATTGTTTACTGATTTTTGTAGTTTCGTCTTTAGGGTTATGGCTAGTTGGTTTAAAAGCACCTTTGCTTTTTGGATTATTTTGTGGGATTACAAATATTATTCCGTTTGCAGGACCATATATTGGTGGTGCTCCAGCAGTTATTGTTGGATTTTCACAAGGCCCAATGGTTGGGATTCTTACATTAGTTGTTATAGCAATTATTCAATTTTTAGAGGGTAATTTTATTCAACCTGTGATTATGAGTAAAACAACGAAATTACATCCAGTCACTATTATTATAGGATTATTAGTTTTCCAACATTTTTTTGGAATATTAGGAATGGCAATTTCGACACCAATTATTGCAGCGTTAAAATCAATTTTTATGTTTTTTGATGAAAAATATGGTATACTAAATTATAATGAATAAAAACAGAGATGAAGAAAAAGTAGAATGATAAAGTTGTTTAGAGAGTTCATGGTAGGTGTAAATGAATCAATTTGTGATTTGAAAGCTAACTTCTAGTGTAATAATCATTACCGGGATTTCCCGTTATCAAAATTAAGTAATAATTAGGATGGTACCACGGCTTTTCGTTCCTAGAAATACCCGTGGTTTTTCATTGAAGGAGGAAAAAAAGATGGAATTTCAAAATAAACACCCAAAAATTTATTTAATCGCTGGAAAGGCTAGACAAGGAAAAGATACAGTTGGAGATTTTATTGCAAGATTTTATCAAAATAAAAAAGTAATTTATTTAGAATATTCCCATTACATTAAAGAATATGCCAAAAAAGTTAGTGAGTGGGATGGAACAGAAGAAACGAAACCAAGAGAGTTATTACAACATCTAGGAACAAACCTGATTCGAAATCAAATAGATGAATTGTTTTTCGTAAGAAGGATGTGTGAGGATATTCAAGTTTATTCTTATTTTTATGATGTAATTATTGTGACTGGCGTAAGATTTGAGATTGAAATTACAGCACTACAAGCAAAATTTCCAAATGTGCATACAATTCATGTGGAACGTCCAAATCTTAGAAGCGAACTTACCAATGGACAACAACAGCATCAAACAGAAATCGGATTACATCATTTTGAACAATATGATTATAAAATCATTAATGACAGTACATTAGAAGCGTTAAAAGAGAAAGTAGAAGTTATAGTAAAAGAGGTAGAGACATTATGAATTTAAAAGATTTATATATTAATTTTTTTATCCAAAAGGGGCATAAGCAAATTCCATCTGCACCTGTTGTTCCTGAAAATGATCCAACAGTGTTATTTAATACTGCAGGGATGCAACCATTAATTCCTTATTTGATGGGGCAATCACATCCATATGGGACAAGACTTGTCGATTATCAAAAATGTATTCGTCTAACAGATTTAGATGTAGTAGGAGATCCTACTCATCATACTTTCTTTGAAATGTTAGGAAATTGGAGTTTAGGGGATTATTTTAAAGAAGAGAGTATTACATGGAGTTTTGAATTTTTAACAGAAGTTTTAAAGATTCCTGTTGAAAAATTAGCAGTTACTGTATTTGAAGGAAATGATGATATTCCAAAAGATGAAGAAAGTGCTAGTATTTGGCAAAATTTAGGAATAAAAAATACTAAAATTGCTTATTTAGGTGTTGAAGATAATTTTTGGATTGCAGGGGAATCAGGACCTTGTGGAAGCGACACTGAGATATTTTATTGGCGTAGTCAAGAGCCTATTCCTGAAATTTTTAATCCTGAAGATTCCCGCTGGGTAGAAATTTGGAATAATGTATTTATGCAATATTATAAAAATTCAGATGGGACTGTAACGAAATTATCCAGAAAAAATGTGGATACAGGGATGGGTTTAGAGAGAGTTGTTGCAGTTTTAGAAGGTGTTGAAGATAATTATGAAACGTCTATTTGGAAGCCAGTTATTCAAAAAATAGAGGAAATTAGTGGTCTTCCATATAAGGAAGCGAAAACAAGTATGCGAATTATAGCCGATCATATTCGTACTTCTATTTTTATAGCAGCAGATGAATCAGGGATAAAACCAAGTAATACTGATCAAGGATATGTTTTAAGAAGATTGATTCGACGAGCAATTCGTCATGCCAAAAAAATAAATATTTGTATGGAATCTAATTGGGAAGTGGAAATTGCACAAGTAATAGTTGCTCAATATGCATCTTATTATAGTGAGATTGAAAAAAATAAAGAGATTGTTTATCAAGTTTTAAGTGATGAAAAAAATAAATTTAATCGCACATTAGAAAAGGGCTTAAAAGAATTTGACAAAATGGTTTCTCGTTTAGTAACAAAAGAAATTCCAGCGGATGTTGCATTTCATTTGTATGATACTTATGGATTTCCAATTGAATTAACAGTAGAACTTGCAGGGGAACAAGGCATTACAGTAGATGTAGATGGTTTTCATGAACAGTTTAGGGAACATCAAGAGAAGTCAAGAGCAGGCTCTGCACAAAAATTCAAAGGAGGATTATCAGGTGATGGTAAGATGGAAACCAAGTATCATACAGCAACGCATTTATTGAATGCAGCTTTAAAAATAGTTGTAAATAAAGATGTACATCAAAAAGGTAGTAATATTACACCTGAAAGAATGCGGTTTGATTTTTCTTGTGATCATAAATTAACAGAAGAGGAAAAGGCAAAAACAGAAGCATTAGTGAATGAATGGATTGCAGCAGGTTTGGATGTTGTTATGACTGAGATGCCTAAAGAAGAAGCCATTCGTTCAGGCGCAGAATGTATGTTTATTGAAAAATATCCTGATGTTGTAACTGTTTATCATATTGGAGAGGTTTCAAAAGAATTATGTGGTGGACCTCATGTGAAAAATACAAAAGAATTAGGACATTTTCATATTCAAAAAGAAGAAGCAAGTAGTGCAGGTGTTAGAAGAATTAAAGCAGTATTGGAGTGAGAATATGCATAAGAAAAATAGGAAAAATGTAAAAAAAGAAGTAGAGCAAATGAAAAAGAAAAGTTCAAAGTTTTTTGGTGAGTTTAAGAAGTTTGTATTACGTGGCAATGTCATGGATCTCGCAGTCGGTGTATTAATTGGAACTGCTTTTCAAGGAATTGTAAAGAGTTTTACAGATAATTTAATTTCTCCCATTTTAGGAAGTTTTACAGAAGTAGATTTTAGTTCTTATGTGCTTCATGTTGGTAATCTTCATTTAACTTATGGGGCATTTTTAACAGATGTCATCAATTTTGTCATTATGGCATTTGTAGTTTTTCTTATGATTAAATCTATGAATGCTTTAGAAAACTTAGGTAAAAAGAAACAAGAAGAAGAAAAAGAGATGGAAAAGCCAGTGAAATCAGAAGAGGTTATATTATTAGAAGAAATTAGAGATTTACTCAAAAATAATATAGAAAGTAAAAAATAATTAGAGTAATCAAAAATAGATATGAAAGAGATTAAAATTCATTTCTTTTTTTTGTAAGAAAGAAATTTTAATATTTTTTTCTTTTCCCTTTTACTTTTTTTTAAATGTATAGTATAATTAAGAATAGATTATAGGAGATGATAGTATGAAGCATGTCTATACGAGCATAGATATCGGATCCGATACCATAAAAGTAGTCGTATGTGAGTTGTTTCAGAACAAGCTCAATTTACTTGCAACGTCATCTGTTAAATCAAAAGGAATAAAAAAGGGACTTATTACTGATGTATATGAAGCAAGTGAAAGTGTAAAAAAAGCATTGAATGAAGTAGAACAAATGCTTGGCATACAAATAAAGAAAGTAATTACGTCTATTCCTGGATATCAAGCGGACTTTGTCATGATAAAAGGAACAATTCAGTTGAATCGAGAAGAAGTGATTGGTGGAGAAGAAGTAAATTCAGTTTTACAAGTAGCTATGAAAGAAAAAAGTATTCCCAATAAAGAAATGGTAACTATTATTCCAATTGATTTTGTTCTTGATGAAAAAAAAGGGATTAAAGACCCGAAGGGAATGCAAGGAAGTCTTTTATCTGTAAGAGCAGTTATGGTAATGTCGCCTAAGAAGAATATTTATTCAGTTGTAAGTTTACTAGAAAGTGTCGGATTAGAAGTGGTAGATCTTTCTTTGAATAGCATAGGGGATTTTTATTCTATCAAGGAAAAAGAAATCAAAGACCAAGTAGGTGCAATTATTAATATTGGATATGAAACAACCTCGATATCACTATATAATAAAGGTATTTTGGCAAAAAATTCTATGATTGGGATGGGTGGAAAAAATATTGATAATGATTTATCCTATATCTATAAATTGGATCTTGCGAAGGCAACTAAAGTTAAGGAACACTTTGCACTAGCACATAAAAATGGTGCAAGTGTAAATGATGTTTTAGAAATGTCAGATAAAAATGGAGAAGTTGTAAAAATTAATCAACTAGAGGCATCGGAAGTTGTGATGTCTCGTATTGAAGAAATTTTAGTACTTGCAAGAAAGGAAATTAACACTTTGACAAAACGTGAAGTAGACTATATACTAATTACAGGAGGGACAAGCAGTATGAACAATTTTTCTTTAATTGCAGAAAATGTTCTAGGCAAAGTAGCTATGGTTGGTAATGTCCGCTTAGTCGGCTTACGAAGTAACAAATTTTCATCTGCAGTTGGAAATATTGTTTATTTTATTAATAAATTAAAATTAAAAGGAAAAGATTATACAATGATTAGTAAAGAAGATATGGAAGAAGTGTCATCTACAAAGAAAAATTCTATTGTCTCTAGTGAATCTATGCTAGGGAAAATATTTGGATACTTTTTTAACGAATAAGGAGGATATATATGTTTGGATTAGAAATGGATCAATTAGCGAAAATTAAAGTAATTGGTGTTGGTGGTGGTGGAAACAACGCTGTAAATCGTATGATTGAATCTGGATTAAAAGGCGTGGATTTTATTGTAGCCAATACAGATCTACAAGTATTGAATAATTCGAAAGCACCAGTAAAAATACAAATTGGAGAAGAGCTTACAAGTGGGCTAGGAGCAGGAGCCAATCCACAAATTGGGAAAGAAGCTGCTTTAGAAAGTAGAAATGATATTGAAGCGGCTCTAGAAGGCGCAGATATGGTATTTATTACTTGTGGAATGGGCGGTGGAACAGGTACAGGTGCAGCTCCTGTTATTGCGGATATCGCACAGGAAATGGGTGCTTTAACAGTAGGTATTGTAACAAAACCATTCTCATTCGAAGGTAAAAAAAGAATGGACCAAGCGCTTGCTGGATTAGAGGAAATGAAAAAACATGTTGATACCTTAATTGTAATTCCAAATGATCGTTTAAGAGAAATTATTGATAAATCCACCTCACTTGTTGATTCATTTAAAGAAGTAGATAATGTATTAAGGCGTGGAGTACAGTCTATATCTGATTTGATTGCGGTAGCAGGACTAATTAATTTGGATTTTGCGGATGTAAAAGCAGTAATGGAAAAAAGAGGGAATGCTTTAATTGGAATTGGTATGGGAATTGGCGAAAATCGCGCTACTGAAGCTGCTAGACAAGCTGTAGAAAGTCCTCTTTTAGAGACAAGTATCAGTGGAGCAACAGATGCAATTATTAATGTAACAGGTGGACCTAATTTGACTTTATTTGAGGTAGAAGAAGCTGCAGAAGTGATTCGTACTTCTGCGAACACAGATATCAATACTATTTTTGGTGCAGTAATTAATGAAAATTTAACGGACGAGATTATTGTAACTGTAATTGCTACTGGTTTTGAATCCGCACCAAATAAAGAAAATTCTCGCAGTTTTGGACGCAGAGAAGATATAGTAAAAGAAGAAAGTGTAGTAGAAAATAGTAATTCAGATGAAACAGATATTCCTTCTTTTTTAAGAAAAAGGGTGTTTTAATAAAAATTGTTGTTAAAAATAGGATTCCAAAAAAAAGAATAACTACATTTGATATGAATTTATATAATTACTTGTATGAAACTATTTAGATCTTCGTTATGAAGGTCTTTTTTTGTTTGTTAAGCGAAAAACATTATTAAAAAATGTTATTGCAAAGATTGGGAATTTTTAGGAAAAGGTGGTTTTGAAAGGATATTGAATCGAAGCAATAACAGTTCAGTGAACTATTATTGTTAGGGGTATAATTCCAAGATAAAATTATGAAAAAAATAAGTTTGGATCATAGTTCATTTTTTATACACATTGAAGATGTAAAAAATATTATAATTTCATTCTAAATTTTTCTATTTTTTGATATATGATAATTGCAATACTAACTTGAACAATATGAATTTTTGTGTTCAACTTAACTTTTCAATTAACATAGTTCTATTTTTTTATTAAAAACATTTTCAAATTTGAAAAAATGTGCTAGAATGGATAGTAGGTGATAATATGCAAGAGTTGCAACAAATTAAAGATAGTTTAAATATAAATCCAAATTTAAATAAAAATGCAAAAAATACTATATTTTTGTTGCTTCAAAATATGAAAAACAAAATGGTACAAACATATCAACTGACATTACCTACCAATTTATTAATTGAACGGTTGCAAACAGTATCTTTATTTAAAAGTGGTGAATTTATAAATAAAGATTTATATCAGTATAATATTCAAGAAAATATTATATATTTGAAAATGAAAGAAATAAAAAAAGAAGGGATATCAGAGACCTATCTATTGGCGCAGGCTTTGTTGGAAATGGCTTATATAAAAAATCCCAAAAAAGCAGAACGTGGAATTGATGGACAAGAATTTGTGGCAATCAAAAAAGGTACAATTGAAATACTTGCGAATAATCTTGTTGGCAATGATGGAGAACGGGGAATTTCTGAGGATGAGCAAATTTTTGTAAATATGGCCAATATTATAACTAATGGAGAAATCTCACAAGCTTTTTTGGAACAAAATGATCAAAAATTAAGGTCGGTTTTATTGAATAAAAAATATAGATTGCTTGGTGCCAATGGACTTGCAAATTATAATGCGGTTTATAGTACTAAAGGAGATAGTCAATTAGGCAATGTTGAAATGCAATTAATTGATTCTTTCTTTCGATTACCTGATGAAGAAGTAAAAGAAAAGTTATTACAATTTGAAGCACATGTAATTAGTAATCCTAATGTAATGTCAAGACCGAATAAATATAATAGTTTAGTTTCAATAACATCTTATTTTCAAAGTAAAAAATATATGTTTCAATCGCAAAGCATCAATTATAGTGGATTCCCAAATACTTCTATTTCTTCTAATATTCAGTATGAATTATATGGAGAAATTTGTGAATTAGAATTGGGGCATTCAAAATTATCTTAAAAAGAAAGAACGTTTTCTTTTTCTTTTTTTGAACATTCTAAAATTAGTGAATTGCTCTTTTAGAAAAAACAAAGTTATGTATATGTACACTCTATAAATATTGTTTCATTGTATAGATGATATAATAGTGTGCTAAGTAAAGGTTGTAGTACTTTAAAAAAACTGGATATGTATAGTTGAAAAAGATAACTATATGATACAAGGAAGTGAAATATGATTACCATTCAAACCGACTCAAGAAAAATAAAATTAGGGGATACATTTGTTGCAGTAAAGTGTGAAATTAATGATGGACATCAATATATTGAAGCAGCAATTCAAGCTGGTGCAAAAAAAGTAGTAGTAGAACAAGATGGCGATTATGGGGTAGAAACAGAAGTAGTAGATGATACACGCAGCTATTTAAATCAATATTTAAAAGAATGCTACGGTCCAATTCTTAAGCAAATGCGATTCATAGGCATTACTGGAACCAATGGAAAAACTACTACTGCAATTCTTTTACATGATGCATTAAATTTGCTTGGCGAAAAAACAGCTTATATTGGAACGAATGGTTTTTATATCCAAAATAAGATTGCAAATTTACCTAATACAACTGTAGATGTTTGTGATTTGTATGATTTGTTTATGCAAGCTTATGAAGCAGGATGTAAAAATATTGTAATGGAAATTAGTAGTCATGCTTTAGAAAATGGACGTTGTGAAACACTTGCGTTTGATTATGCACTTTTTACTAACCTTACGCAAGATCATTTAGATGAACATAAAACGATGGAAAATTATGCACTAGCAAAGCAAAAATTATTTAAACATTTAAAATCAAATGGAATTGCAATCATTAATCAAGATGATTCTTATCATCATTATTTTAAATTAAAAGAGAATCATAATATAACATATGGTTTTCAAAAATCGGACTATCAAATCATTTATTATAATTTGTCTAGGACTGGAATGGAGTTTACATATCAAATAAACGACAACACATATACAGTTTCTACCAATCTTTTAGGACGTTATAATCTTTATAACATATTAGGTGTAATCGTAATTTTAAGTGTAATGAAGTTTTCTTTTGAAAAAATTAAGACACTGTTATTAAAGTTAAAACCACCAGTAGGGCGCATGGACGTAATACCCTATCAAAATAATACTATTGTTATAGACTATGCGCATACACCAGATGCAATTTCTAATGTTTTAAATACAGTAAAAGAATTTCAAAAAGGAAACATTTATATTGTATTTGGTTGTACAGGAAATAGAGATCGTACAAAAAGACCTATCATGACAAATTTAGTGAATGAAAATTCAAATTATTTTATCATTACTAATGATGATCCACATTATGAAGATATGAATCAAATAGTAGCAGATATGATTCAAAATTTAGATAGCGATCATTATGAAATCTGTTTAGATAGAAGAAAGGCAATTCGAAAAGGAATTGATTTATTGGAAAAAGATGATTTTTTACTTATTTTAGGAAAAGGGCATGAAGAATTTATGGTAATTGGAAAAGAGCAAATTCCTTTTAATGATAAAAATGAGGTATTGCTTTATTTAAAAGAAAAGTAGATTGTAAAGTAATTGTTACTTATCTATTTTTTTGTATTTACATATAGATTTTATGGTATACTAATTTATATGGAGTTGATGCTATGTTAGTTTTAGCAAAAGCAATGTTAGCTTTAATGATTGGTTTTGTACTTGCAATTATATGTGGAGTTATTTTAATTCCTTTTTTGAAGCGAAAAAAAATAGGACAAAGTGTCAGTGTCTTTTTGAAAGAAAAGCATAAAGATAAGGTAGGAGTTCCAACAATGGGCGGTTTTATTTTCATCATTCCAACAATTGTTACAATTGTGATTTTACTTTTGATGGATAAAATTGAATGGAGCGAGAATTTAGGAATTATACTAATGGTTTTTGGTGCTTATGCTTTATTGGGATTCATAGATGATTATTTAATTATTAAAAGAAAAAATAATATAGGCCTTACGGAAATTCAAAAATTGTTTGGACAATTGGTAATCGCAATTTTCTTCTTTTATATTTTTATGAAAAGTGGTCACAATCCTGGACTTAATATTCATACTTTAGGGATTGAAATTCATATGGGATGGTTGTATGGCTTATTCTTATTATTTATTTTAGTAGCTAGTAGCAATGCGGTTAATATCGCAGATGGATTAGATGGATTGGCAGGGGGACTTTCGTTAATTGCGTTTTTGGCAATGGGATTAATTGCGTGGAATTCTACTTGGGTATTGGGTTATGAAAGTATTGCTGTATTTTGTTTTATTTTAGTTGGATCATTGTTAGGGTTTCTATTCTATAATACGTATCCTGCTAAAATTATAATGGGAGATACTGGGTCATTATCTTTAGGAGCTACCTTGGCAAGTGTTGCGATATTAACCAATCATGAAATTACTTTTATCATTATTGCAGGTGTATTTATTGTAGAAACGCTTGTATGTATTATTCAAACAATTTCTATAGTATATTCAGGTAAAAAAATATTTTTAATGACCCCGTTACATCATCATTTTGAAAAATTAGGTTGGTGTGAGCGGGATATTGTAAAATCCTTTTGGGTATTTGGTTTATTTCTTGCAATGGCAGGTGTGTTATTTGCAGTATGGCTTTAAATCTCAGGAATGAGATTTTTTCTTTTCTAATATTATGAATGAGGGGGATAAATGAAATCGTTACGAAAAATAGTATTTTGTAGTTTATATGCAACAATAGGTAGTTCAATGTTGGTTTTTCTTTTAAAACAATCTTTACCATATCTAGACTTTAGATGGATTCAACAATTACATCTTTATAGAGAGGACGCTTTTTTTAAGGAAGCGATGGATCAAATACATAAAGTTGATAAATTAATAGAGGCTTTGGAAGAAAATGAAAATATAACAGAGGAGCAATTACAGATAATGTTAACATTTAAAGAGGGGATTGAAAATCATCCTTATCTCAATTTTGCGGATATTTATCAAAGATTTCGAACTTGCAAAATAGAATTATCAGGGGAAGGGATTCGTGCGAAAAATGGAAATCAAATGTTAGCAAGTTATTCCTACACTAAAAATATTTATACAATTTATCTAAATACAGGAGGAAAAATTGTTGATTTGAAACATGAATTGGGTCATACAATTCTAGGGAGACTGACAGATTATACTTATCTTAATGAGGGAATTACCGAACTCTATGTAAGTGAGTATTGTAATAATGGAAATCCTAGTATGTACTTTTCAAATGTAAATTGTGTCCGTATTTTATGTGAGTTGATAGACCCAAATATTTTATTGTATGCACAGAGTAAGAATGATAGTGTTTATTTAATAGAGGCGTTAACAGCTATTTGTAAGGATGAGGCACTTGCTAAATTATTATTGGACACAATGGAAAATTATTGTAAGAAAGAATCTTTATCTCATTTAGTACAAGAAGATAGAGAGAATTTCAAAAATATTATTACGTTATTTGTATCTGAAATACATGATATAGATGCTAGTTGTGTAGAACAAATTTGGTATTATGTAGAGCAAATATTTATTCCAAGCTTTGATAAAAGAAAAGAAATGCTTTTCTACTTTAATTCCTCTTCTTTATCAAATGGAAAACAATTTACAATGTCATATCCGATCAATGGAAAGAACGTTTATTAAAATTTATAGATGTATTTTTTCCATTGTATTTAGAAGTAATGATTAAAAAATTTTAAAATAAATTGGAAGTTCCCCAAAAATAATATATAATAAATTTAGGTGATTCAAATGAAACTTTTAGAACAGTTGCAAATCCTACCAAATTCAAAGGAATTATATGAAATTGCATTTACCCATACTTCTTATGCAAACGAAGAAGGATGTCAAAGTTATGAGCGGTTAGAATATCTAGGAGATGCAGTACTAGAACTTGTAATTAGTGAGTATTTATATCAAAATACAACCTATGAAGAAGGTATGATGACTAAATTGCGTGCGCATTATGTATGTGAAACTGCACTTTATGAATATTCCATGAGACTTGGTTTGAATGAATACTTAAGGTTGGGACATGGGGAAGAACATACAGGTGGAAAATATCGTAAAGCAATCGTTGCTGATATATTTGAATCTTTTACAGGGGCTTTATTCCTGGATCAAGGTTTAGAATGTGCAAAGAAATTTATTTATGAAACTGTAATTCCTTGTATTGAAAAACAAGAATTTAATTTTTTTAGTGATTATAAATCTCAGTTACAAGAATTGGTGCAAACCGATCAACGTAGCTTGACTTATCGTATTATTGCAGAAGAAGGACCATCTCATAATAAAACGTTTACAGCAGTTGTAGAAATTGAAGGAATTGTTTATGGAACGGGAATTGCCCATAGTAAAAAAGAAGCAGAACAAGAAGCAGCTAAAAGTGCATTAGAAAAAAGTGTCAATCAAGAAATAAAATAAATGAAAAAATAAAAAATGTGTGATATGATAATATTGAGGTGTAGGAAATGAAATGTATAAGATGTGGAACAGAGATAAGTGAAGAAAGTGAAAAATGTCCAAAATGTGAAACACCAACTGTTTTTTCTAAAAAATATCACACAATTCATTATGAAAATCGTAAGTATGAAAATTCGTCTTCTCGTAAATTATTTTTAGCCATTGTAATTTTGTTGATAGTAATAGGACTCGGTTTTTTCGTGTTCTATTTATACAATGAATATGTGAAAAAAAATAATGGAAATACAAACTATGTAACCGATTCAATTGATTATTCTAAAAAAAGTTTAGTGGAATCTAATGCTAGACATTATATGGATGCAATTGAAATGTATGTTGTTTATCATATTATGGATGCCAATGATAGACAATTAACGAATCGTATCTATTCGTTAAAAAATAAAGAAGATTTAGAACTTTTAAACGAAATGCAAGTTAAAGTAGAAAAACCAGTGGATGGGTGGCTTGTAGTGGATCGTCAAGGTATGGTTGTAGCAGCTGAATTAAAATTTAAATCGTATAAAAAAGCAGTTGGATTTACAATAGCGGATAAAGTAAATGCAGTATTAGATGTCATAGCTGATGTGCCAACAACAATGGATGATGCCATCGCAATTGCCCATCAAGACATCTTAAAACAAAATGAACAAAAATAAAAAGACCTATATATGGTCATGAATTGTGGATAAAATTGTTTGCTGGAAATCTTTCGTGCTTCCATTCCATAAAACTTCAAATAAAACTCCAAGTCCTGGCAAAACAACATCATCTTGAGAATCAATAGAAGCAATGATTGCTTCTTTTATTTCCGATACATCAGAATCCTTAAAATTGTTACGAATATGTTTACGTATTTGAATATCCATAGCATCATCCTTTCATTTGTAGTTTGGTATTTTTGCACAAATTTATACAAATTATTAAAAAATTGTTTTCAAATTTTTAAAATATATGTATAATAAATTAGAGTAGGAGGAATAAATATGTCATGGATATGGATTGTAGTGATTGCAGTAGTTGTATTGCTTGTATTATATTTGGTTGGAACTTATAATACTTTAGTAAAATTACGTAATCGTGTGAAAGATGGCTGGGCACAGATTGAAGTTGTTTTAAAAAGAAGAGCAGATTTAATCCCTAATTTAGTGGAAACAGTAAAGGGTTATGCTGGTCATGAAAAATCTACATTGGAAGGTGTAATTGAAGCAAGAAATAAAGCAGTTTCTGCGACTACACCTGCAGATGAGATGAAAGCCAATGGGGAATTGACACAAGCATTAGGACGTTTGTTTGCACTTACAGAGGCTTATCCTGATTTAAAAGCAAATACAAACTTTATGGATTTACAAAACAACTTAAAGGAAACAGAAGACAAGATTTCATTTGGAAGACAATTTTATAATGATACTGTTTTAAAGTATAAAAATAAAATAGAGATGTTTCCATCTAATATTGTTGCTGGTATGTTTGGCTTTAAATCAGAACCATTCTTTGAGGCGAGTGAAGCTGATAGGGAAGTTCCAAAAGTTCAATTTTAGGCTTACATGAGTAAGTCTTTTTTGAAAGGGGAGTGTAGGATGAAAAAATGGTTTCTTATCATTTTCTTAATTATATTATTACCAATCAATATTTTGGCCAAAGATGGTATTTCAGATTATTATATAGATATGACTGTATTAGAAAATGGGGATGTGTTGGTAGAGGAATTATTTGTTTTAGAAGGTAGTTTTAATGGATATGAGCGAATTTTAAACTATAGAGGTGCAGTTACACCATTTGATGGGAGTTTATCATCTTTCAATGGTAGTGATATTTATAATGGGGATGCTATTATAATTGAAGAAGTCAAAAGTGTAGCAATTGCTTCTAATCATCAATTTTCTGATTTAAAAAAAGAAGGGTTTTCATTTAAAGAGGTGTATTCGGCTTCTACGGGAGCTTATGGGATTTATACGGTAAAAAATACGAGTGATGGAGTACGATTACGTATTTATAATCCTTCTAATAAAGGTGAAAGAGGATTTTATATTAAATATAAGCTTACAAATCTTGCAGTTCTTCATAATGACATTGCAGAAATAGGTTTTAACTTATTTACGCAAGAACAAAAAGAAGAGATTCGTTCTTTAGAAATGCATATTCATATTCCAAGAAACAACCAAGAATTAAGAGCATGGGGTCATGGCCCTTTATGGGGGGAAACAAAAAATATAAGCAAGGAAGAAATTTTATTAACAATTGAAGAATTAAAAGCAGAAACTTCTGTTGATATTCGATTCGTATTTGATAAAGCAGTTGTTTTCAATAGTCAGAAGACAAGTGGTGTAGAAGGTTTGGCTTCTATATTGACGTTGGAATCCAAAAAAGCAGAGGAAGCGAATGAAGTCAGAGAAGAGGCACGTAAACAAATACAAAAGAAAGAAAATATAAGAATTATTTTGATTGTGATGAATGCGGGTTGGCTGGTTGGGTTATTTATTTTAATTTTATATGTATACCAAAAATATGATAGGGAGTATGATAATACTTTACCATCTAAATATTATCGAGAATTTCCAGATCCCTTTGGACCAGAAATTGTAGGTTATTTATTGCATAAACAAATTTCTAACCAAGATTTATCTGCTTCTATTTTAAATTTAATTTATAAAAAAGCCATAGGATATGAAGAAATCAATAAAAAGGATTATAAATTTATTCATTTACATCAATCAAATATCACTGAAACAGAAGAGAAACTATTGGATTGGATGTTTGGTGAAACTGAAGAAATTACGTTAAAAACATTACAAAAAGAAGCAAAAATTTCCTATGATGATTTTTTAACTAAGTATAATCGATGGAAAGTAGCTGCTGAAAAAGAAGGAAAGCGTTATCATTTTTTTGAAGATTCTACAAAAAATAAAGTGCTTTCTTCGATGTACAGTTTACTTGGATTATTTTTGGGAATCATTTGCATTGGTTATAGTGTATTTGGTATAATTTCTGTATTTGCTTCTGTGATTTCCTTTGTTTATTTTATGGTTTATCAAAAGCGTACAAAAACGGGAAATGAATCTTATCGTAAATGGATTGGATTAAAAAATTATATGATAGATTTTGGAAATATGAAAGAAAAAGAATTGCCTGAAATTAGTTTATGGGAAAAATACTTAGTTTATGCAGTTAGTTTAGGATGTGCGAAAAAATTAGCAAAAACGATGGAAATTAAAATGCGTGCGCTAGAAGAAAATGGAGTGGATGTTTCTTATTTAGATTTTCATCGAATGCGTTTATGGATAGCTATCAATCAAAATTTATCAGGAATTATAACATCAGCAGTTCAAACTGCTAATCAGGTAAAAATTGCGAACAGCAGCAATTCCTCTTCTGGTGGTTTTGGTGGAGGTTTCTCTGGAGGAGGAGGCTCTTTTGGAGGCGGAGGAGGCGGAGGTCGTTTCTAATGTCAAATTTAAATTTTCATAAAAATCAGTTTTTAAAAAATAAATCTACTACAGTGATAGGAAATAAAATATTCATCAAAAGAACACCATTTGAAGTTACAAGACAATTTTTGAATAAAAATAAGGTACAGATGGAAACACAACCTATGACGCCTCAAGAAAGATTGGAAGAGCAAAAACGACGTTTGCGAGAAAATCGCTTTTTAAAATAACATTAGCATTCTTCTTTAACATATGTTATAATAGATACACAGAATAAAATAGGTGATGGCATAGTGAAAGACATGGATAATAATTATTTAAATATTGAAAAAAATTTGAAGCAAGAATCACAAGATCGAGATCGTATTATGGAAGAGGTTGTACGTAATTTAGATGTACACAATCGTAGACTATTTGAATATAATGAGAAAGCGAAACATTTGGATTTGTTGGCTGTTAAATATAATAATTTAGTAAAAGAAAGTAAAGAAGTTATTAGTGCAATGCAAAAAAAAATAGAGATTTTAAATACGAATAATACGAATTTGGAAAATGAAGTAGTTGTCTTAAGAAGAGCAGCGCTCAGTATGAAAAATAAGTTGACAGGGTTACGTTCTGTGGTAGAACTTGTAATTGACGATTTTGGAATTGAACAAGTCGCACTTGCAACAGGGTTAGACAAAGAAAAATTAAGAGAGTATTTAAAGGATTAGAACATAGGTAAGACTATGTTTTTTTATTCTTTTTCTTGCAACAAAAAAGAGCAAGCTCTTTTATAAATTTTTTAATTGTTCAAATAAATGAATTCTTTCTTTTTTAAACACTATGGTTTCATCTTTTGACTTTATCATGTCTATTACTTTATCTAGATCAAACCATTTTACCTTTGATAATTCTTCTTTTTGAATTACAAAATCTTTTTCATTCAAATTAGTTTTAATGTAATAAAAGTAAGTAATATGAGAATTTGCATTTTCTATTGTAAATTCTCTTTCTGCAAAAGGATTCAAATCGTTCATAGAAATGCTAATGCCAACTTCTTCATTTAATTCTCTTAAAGCAGCATTTTCCAAACTTTCACCAGTATCTACATGTCCAGCACATAAAGCCCATTTATTTGGATGAAATCGTTTATTGGCACTGCGTTTTTGAAGTAGTACTTGCTTATTATCATTTATAATAAATACTGCTACCTCATTGTGTAATAAATTTTTATCATGCGCTTCTTCTATTTCTAAAACTTTATAACTGCCTATCTTATCAATATTTTCAAAGACTTCCTTTCCATTTTTTAATAACTGAATTTTGATTGTTAAATTAGTTTATCATTTTTCATATCTATATTGTTTGTTATTATAAATTTGATTCATTCTTTCGTCGGGATAATAGTAATCAATGAATTTTTCAAATGGATATTTGGGTAGGATATGATGTTTTCTTTGGTCTTGTCTAATAGATGCTACAATGGATATAAAAATATCGATTATAAGTAGAATCAATAAAATCCATGTAATAAAATATCCGATTTTATTTTCAAATAACTTACAAAATTTTATTAAAATTGGAAATATAAATTTCACAAATAGGAGAGCGAGTAATCCCCAACATAATGCATGGAATAAACTTGTTCTGCCATTAATATTGAATAAATAGTTGCTGTAATCCCAAGAAATTGTTCCAAATATATATTCTTGTAATAATGATAAAATATATTCAATACAACCACCTGTAATGGTACCTATTATAAATAAATGTGATATTTTTTGAATTTTGTGAAGTATCCAATAAATAATTATGAATCCAATTCCATATACTTGTGAAAAAGGACCATAAATGAGCCCTTGTCTATTTACCCATGTCCCATTTTTTAGTAATTCCAATAAACCCTCATAAAGAAACCCAATGATGGATCCAATTAAAAATAACCAAAAATAAGTAAATAAAATCCTTTTCCAATGTTTCATATGAACACCTCTTACAACACGTTTATTATAGCATATCTTTTATTTTGAATAAATAAAGAGAAAAAACATTACAAAATTGTAATAAAATGTGGTAATATAATAAATAGGTGATACATATGGATATTAGTAAATTGAATGTAAAAAAGGAAGTAAGGATTGTATTTATGGGAACTCCAGAGTTTGCAGTTCCTGTTCTTCAGGGGTTAATTGATCACTACAATGTACGTGCTGTTGTAACACAGCCAAATAAACCAGTTGGTAGAGATGGAAAAATGTTAGAACCACCTATTAAAAAACTGGCAGATAAAAATATGATTATAGTTTTACAACCTAATAAATTAAAAGAAGAATGGCAAAATATTATCGAGTTTCATCCAACTTTAATTGTAACCTGTGCTTATGGACAAATACTTCCTAGAGAGTTGCTTGTATATCCTGAGTATGGATGCATCAATGTACATGCTTCTCTTTTACCTAAATTAAGAGGAGGCGCCCCTATTCATCATGCAATTATTGATGGGCACAAAAAAACAGGGATTACAATTATGCATATGAATCCAAAAATGGATCAAGGGGATATGATTGCTCAAGCAGAAATTCCTATTGATGATCAAGATACTGCGTCTACATTACATAATAAATTACAAATATTAGGAAGAGACTTATTGTTAGAAGTACTTCCATCCATTCTCGATGGAACTGCACCTCGAATCAAACAAGATGAAAAGGAAGCTACTTATGGATTTAATATTACAAGAGCAGATGAAAAATTAGATTTTTCTAAAACAGTAAGACATGTTTACAATAGAGTAAGAGGTCTTAATAGTTGGCCAGGTGCTTATGCAAGATTAGATGGCAAAATTATCAAAGTATGGGAATGCTATATGACAGATGAAACATATCCAAATTTAGTTGATGGGCAAATTACGAAATTATATCCAGATGGTATTGGTGTTAAGGTCTCTAATGGTGAAATTGTATTTACTGTCGTTCAACCTGAGGGAAAAAATAAAATGAAAGCCATTGATTTTATCAATGGATTCCAAAATAAGGATTCTTTAATGGGGAAAGTATTTAATACATAAAAATGTTTGCATTTCCAAATGAATTATGATATCTTATTAGAAGTTAGGAGGAGAAATATGAAGACTTTGTTAATCATTGTATCGATTTTATTGATTGCAATTGTGTTGCTACAAGCGGCAAAAGCAGAAAGTGCTTCTAATGTTTTCACAGGTGGGAATGATACTTTATTTAAAAACAGAAAAGAACGTGGTGGAGAATTATTTATTACGAGATTTACTTTTTGTTTAGGGGCAGCATTCTTTATCATTTGTTTGCTTTTGGGATTTTAAGTATTCTTGTCAGATATCATCTTTTGCAAGTGGAAGATCATTCATATTTTGTTATGCAAAAGTATCTTCTAAGAAATATAGATGCAACAAATGTAGAAGGTTGTAAAAAATGAGTGTGTGATTTATTGGGATGAATCTGAAATAATAGTGTATTTAAAGTAGAAAGTGATTTCTATTTTTTTCTTACAATTTTGTAATGAAATAAAAAGATTGAACATGCTATAATAAAAACAGGGGTCGTGATGAAATCATAATAGAAAGGTGGATAGTGAAATTGGATTAACCCAATTTTGCATGTTTATGAGTTATATTCATTCAATCGAGAAAGCAATACTTGTATTTCCTTTTATTGCTCTGCTTTTTACAATTCCATTTATTTTACATCAGTATCATAAGTATGGGTCTATACATAAGTTGCGGGTACTCATTATTTATTCTTTCATTCTTTATTTAATTAGTATTTATTTTTTAGTAATCTTACCACTTCCAAAAGTAGAAACAGTTGTGTGGAAACCTAATATGATTCGGCTTATTCCATTTACATTTGTTTTGGATTTTATGAAAGAGACATCGTTCGTTATATCTAATTTTTCTACTTATTTAAAAGCGTTGGTAGAACCTTGTGTTTATACAGTAGTATTTAATTTGTTTATGTTTGTTCCCTTTGGAATGTATTTAAGATATTATTTTAAATGTGATTTCAAAAAAACAATGTGGTATAGTTTCATGCTTAGTTTATTTTTCGAAATTACACAACTAACAGGTTTGTATTTTATTTATCCATATCCATATCGTATTTTTGATGTAGATGATTTATTAATCAATACGTTGGGTGGACTTTGTGGCTATTATTTCGCGGGTGTGTTCACAAAATTTTTGCCTACAAGAGATAAGATTGATGCGGAATCTCGTAAAATAGGGGAGTCAGTTTCAGGACTTCGCAGAGTTACAGTATTTGGTTTAGATTTTGTGCTTTATTTTGTTCTATGTTTGTTCTTATATTTATTTTGGAAAACAAAAATTATGTGGCTTGGTTTTATCTTATATTATGGGCTATTGCCAGTTATTTTAAATGGGAAAACATTAGGAAGTAGATTTTTGAATATTGTTTTTCTCGTACCTAATTGGAAATTTTTTCGTATGCTTTTTAGACATATTTTGTTGTATTCTTATTATTTTGGTGTACCCTTTGGAATTTTGCAAGTTGTAATTTGCTTTGTTTCGTGGTTTAAACCAAGTCCTGTAATTTCTATTGTTGTTTGTTTTATGGGATTATTTATTCTTTTTATATTTTATATTGTCAATTTAATTTGGGTATTAAAAAATAAGAAACGTTTTTATGACTCTATCTTACAAGTTACATATCAAAGTACAATTGTTGGGGAAAATGAGATTTTATAATTTTAAACCTGATTGGATTGAAAAATAGATTGACTGTACTAAGAATATATGGTATTCTTTATATAGACACGTTTTCAAGTGTTTTTTAATTGAAAAAAAACATAATATAAAAAAGAGGGTGTAGAAATGAAAGCAATTGCAAGATTTTTTGTAGGTGTTAAAAAAGAAATGAAAAAAGTAAAATGGCCTAGTAAAAAGGAAATGCTTACTTATTCAATCGCAACGGTTGTGTTCATATTTGTATTTGGACTTTTCTTTGCAGGGTTGGATTTTGTCATCTCAGGACTCAAGATGGTGGTGAAATAATGCAAAAAGAGTGGTATGTTGTCAATACATATTCAGGACATGAAAACAAGGTAAAAGAAAAGTTGGAAATGCGTGCAAGTTCTATGGGAATGGAAGATCATATCTATAGAGTTATTGTACCAGAGCAAAAAGAAATCGAACTTACGAAAGATGGTAAAGAAAAAGAAAAAATGAAGAAAATGTTTCCAGGGTATATTTTAGTGGAAATGATTATGAGTGATGAGGCGTGGTTTATCGTTCGTAATACGCCTGGAGTTACAGGATTTATTGGTTCATCAGGAAAAGGGGCAAAACCATTTCCTTTAACATTACAAGAAGTAGATCGAATTTTAGGAAGTATGGGTATGAGCCGTTTAGAAATTGGAAATTCACTCAATGTAGATGATATGGTAAAAGTAGTAGGGGGACCATTTGCCAATATGTATGGTAAAGTAAGAACAATTGATATTGAAAACCAAAAAGTAGAAGTCGCATTAGATTTATTTGGACAAGAAACAATTGTTGAACTTGCTTTAACAGAAATAGAAGGAGCTTAATATGACAGAAGAAGAAAAAAAATTATTAGAAGAAATTCAAAAAACAGTAGGACAAGAAACGATAGATGTGAGTATTAAAAAAGAAAATGATCGGCAATTAACAAATGAAATACTTACACAGTATAATTCACAATTGGCTGTTACTGATATGGTAAATCAAGCATCAGAAGTGAGAATAGAAAGTCTGCTTGAAGAAATGAGTCAGTATGGTCAACAAAATATCACACAGTATACAAGAAAAAATAGTACTGAATATTCAGAAAATTTTAAAAAGCTTTATATGTACTGTTCTATTTTGCCACAACAGATTCAAAGTGCGATTATGAATGGTGGAGAAATTCCTGTACCTAATGTAGGCGTGCCTGATTCTGAAATTATGCATATGATTGAAGATTGGATAAATCGTTATTTAGAAAAAAACTATCCAGAACAAAATTTGCAATCTAATTTTATTGTTCCAGGGTACCAGAAATATGATGGAGATGCCTATAATATAATTTATAAACCAACAGATATACTTAAAATTAGTATTCAAAAAACAGAAAAGACCAAATGATATATTTACAAAACCACAAAGATGTGGTATTATGAAACCGCTATATATTTTATATATAGATTAAGTGGGAGATGTTTATGCGGATATCATTAAAACCACTCGCGAAAAAAATTAATAGGAGGTGTTTTTCGTGGCAAAACAAATTATGAAAAAAATTAAATTGCAAGTGCCAGCTGGAAAAGCAACACCAGCACCACCAGTTGGAACAGTATTAGGACCTGCTGGAATTAACTTGCAAGAATTTTGTACAAAATATAATGATGCAACTAAAGATAAAATAGGAGATATTTTACCAGTTGAAATTTCTGTTTATGAAGATAGAAGTTTTGATTTTGTAATTAAAACTCCACCAACACCATTCTTGATTAAGAAAGTAACAGGAATCAAAAAAGGCTCTACCAAAGGATCAAAAGAACCTGTTGGAAAAATAACACAAGCACAACTAAGAGAAATTGCAGAAATTAAATTGCCAGATTTAAACGCTTATAGTATCGAAGAGGCAATAAAAATTGTCGCAGGTACTGCTCGTAATATGGGCGTTGAAATAGAAGAAAATTAACATATAGGTTAATACCTATGTGGGAGGAAAAATCCGCATATACCACATAAGGAGGTAAAATAATGAAAAAAGGTAAAAAGTATTTAGAAGCTTCTAGTAAAGTAGATAAAGCAAAATTATATACAGTGGAAGAAGCAATCAATTTAGTGAAGGAAACTGCAACAACAAACTTTGATAGTTCCATAGAATTAGCACTTCGTCTTAATTTGGATACAAAAAAAGCAGACCAACAATTAAGAGGTGCATTAGTACTTCCAAATGGAACAGGAAAAACAAAAAAAGTTTTAGTGATTGCAAAAGGAGCACAAGCTGAAGCAGCTAGAGCAGCAGGTGCTGACTATGTTGGTGATATGGACATGTTAGAAAAAATCGAAAAAGAAAATTGGTTTGATTTTGATACTATGATTGCAACACCAGACATGATGCCTGCTTTAGGTAAAATTGGTAAAGTATTAGGGCCAAAAGGTTTAATGCCAAATCCAAAAACAGGAACTGTTACTATGGATACCAAAACAGCAGTAGAAGAAGTAAAAAAAGGACGTATTGAATATCGTACAGATAGTTATGGGAATGTACATGTCCTTATTGGAAAAGTATCTTTTGATACAGCTAAATTAGTAGAAAACTTAAATGCCTTTGTATCACTAATTATTAAATCTAAACCATCTGTAGTTAAGGGAAAATACATTTTAAATGTATCTGTCGCTTCTACAATGGGACCTGGAGTAAAAATTGATACAAATAGTTTTGACAACTAAAAAAATATATGTTATAATGAATGCGTTCGTGAAATAATATAATATTGTACCGTAGACAGTAGGGGTGTATCACTTAATTATCCTACCGAGGAACTTAAATTTAAGTCTCGAGACTCTTACGGTATTATGCTGTAAGAGTTTTTATACGGATTAAAAGGAGGTGCAAAAGTGGCAAATCAAAAAATTATTGAACAAAAAGCTTCTATCGTAGAAGAAATTGCTAAAAAAATGGAAGAATCAGCATCTTATGTATTCTTTGAATATCGTGGTTTAACAGTTGCAGAAACAAATGAATTAAGAAGAAAACTAAAAGAAATCGATTCTGAATTTAAAATTTATAAAAATACATTATCAAAAAGAGCTTTAGAACGTTTAAATGTTGCAATTGGAGAATTAGATGGTCCAAAAGCAATTGCATTTGGTAAAGATGCAGTCGCACCAATTAAAGTATTGAGTGATTTTGCAAAAGAACATAAAGCATTAGAACTTAAAATTGGTGTAGTTGATGGAGAAATAGCAGATCAGACAATGTTAGCACAATTGGCAGCGATTCCATCAAGAGAAGGTTTACTTACAATGTTTGCGAGTGGTCTTATGGGTATTGCAAGAGATTTTGCAATATGCTTAGACTTGCATGCTAAAAATTTAGAAGAAAAATAATTTAAAAGGAGGAATATAATATGGCAAAATTAAGCGCAAAAGAAATTATTGATTCTTTAAAAGAAATGACACTTTTAGAAATCAAAGAAGTAGTAGATTTAATGAAAGAGGAATTTGGTGTAGATCCATCTGCAGTAGCAGTTGCAGCTGCTCCTGTTGCTGGAGCACAAGCGGATGAAGGTCCAAGCACTGTAAATGTAGTTTTAACTTCAGCTGGAGCAAATAAAATTGCAGTCATCAAATTGGTTCGTGAATATACTGGTTTAGGATTAAAAGAAGCAAAAGATATTGCTGATAATGGTGGAAATATTAAAGAAAATGTATCTGCGGATGAAGCAAATGAAATTAAAGCTAAATTTGAAGAAGCTGGCGCAACAGTAGAATTCAAATAATTAAAATAAAAGGCTAGCCTGTACTAACAATATTAGTATAGGCTTTCGCTGTTTATATTATAGGTGAGAGTATGGCACATTATTTTGAAAACGATGATACTTTAAAAAGCGCAATACATCAAAAAGAAGTGATCATCAAAAATCAGAGGTTTACTTTTTATACAGACAATGGAGTATTTTCCAAAAAAGGTTTGGATTTTGGCACAAGAACATTATTAGAAACGTTAGACATAGATAGAATCACAGGAAAAGTACTCGATTTTGGGTGTGGATATGGACCAATTGGTATCTACGTAGCGCAAAATACGAATGCAGAGGTTCATATGATTGATGTTAACAGAAGAAGCTTGGAATTGGCAAGAAAGAATGTTAGTACCAATCATGTGAATGTTCAAGTATACGAAAGTAACTTATATGAAAATGTCAAAGATAAATTTGATTTTATAATCAGTAATCCACCCATTCGTGTTGGTAAAAAGATGTTATATCAAATTTTAGAAGATGCGAAAGAACATTTAAAATCAAATGGGGAATTATGGATTGTCATTCATAAAGACCAAGGTGCCAAAACAACAATAGAATTTTTGCGTCAATTTTATACAGTTGAAATAAAAAATAAAAACAAAGGATTTTATGTTATTAGGGGGACAAAAAATGGAATTATATAGAGCACATTTATATGTAGTAAAAGATGAAGTAGATTACATTGGTTAAAAACAGTTTATATTAATATATCAAAGAAATAAACGTCTTTATTAAATACTTAAAACAGAAATAGTGGTAGGAAAATATACGACAGATTCAATATGCACTTGAATATTTTCATAATGTTAGTTATGATTTTGATTTAATTGTAAAAAATATCACGACTAATATTATCTTTCCAATGATAGAGTCACTGGATTTAAGCAGTTATGATGGAAATCAATTTAATGATTCGAGTGTTTGATGTTAATCAAAGATTGTACGCGAATATAATAAGTGAAATGCAAGCAGAAGAAGTAGAAAAAATTATAATTTGTAAATAGTATGATGAGGGAATAATTGGAAAATAGAAGACAACTATTATTATATGCAATAGAATAAACGCAACAACATTGGCAACCAATTCCATTCGCTGTAGAAAGAATAAAACATTCAAATCTTCTAAAATAATTAAATAAAAAAGATTAGAACAAGTTGAAATGGAAAAAACAAAACAATATGTTAAAAAAATAGAACAAATGAAAAATGATAATTAATGTTTGAAGACAATTGACAAAAACATAGTGCAAAAATATAAATTATTTTCAAATAATTGAATTAGTCTTCAAAAAATCTATAATATGTTTAGGAACTATATGAAAAAAAGAAAGTGATATAAAAACTAAGGAACATATGGAAGAAGGTTTTCGTTCTATATTTCGAACATTATTGATTCCAAAGCGGATTGTAATGGTATTCGCAAAGTGGATGTATAAAATTAGCTAATAGATGAAATAAAAGATAAATAATAGTCGTGAAAATGGGGTTGATGAAATGAAACTAATGAAAAATAATATAAAGGTAATTGCAGCATTTATTTTAGGAATTTTATGCTGTAGTATAACAGTATATGCAGCTTACAATTATCTAGCAAGCGAAGTTTCCTATACGCCAGCTGATAAAAGTTGGAATGTGAACAGTGTAGAAGAAGCATTAAATGAATTACATGATAAATATAAAGATACAGGTAATGGATATGGAGTCAGAAGAAGGTTAGATGCGATATCTTCAACATGGGA
>CAOJDP010000017.1 GCA_948433085.1 uncultured Caryophanales bacterium | reverse complement strand
TCTGTGCCTATAGTAATGGACAAGTAGTAGCGTCATTCAATTACACAGGAGGAGTGCAAGGCTTTACCACACCATGCAATGGTACTTACAAACTTGAAGTTTGGGGTGCACAAGGTGGAAGTAACGGCAACAATGTAGGCGGCTATGGCGGATATGCCTACGGAAATAGATATTTATCAAAAGGAAGTGCATTATATGTTATAGTAGGAGGTCGAGGGAACAACAGTACTGCTGGTGGATATAATGGTGGTGGAGCAGCAGGATCTTGGCAAGGAGTATATGGTGGTAGTGGAGGTGGAGCAACCCATATAGCCACAACCAATCGTGGAGTTTTAGTCAATTATAATGGATATCGTTCTGAAGTAATTATCGTTGCTGGTGGTGGCGGCGGCGGTACAATTCCATTTGGCGATAATTATTCAGGTAGAGGAGGTGCTGGAGGTGGTACAACTGGTGGTACTGGCGGTGGAACAGATGGAGCTACTGGTGGTACCCAAAGTTCTGGTGGCTATGGTAAAAATAATCAGTATGTAGGATCATTTGGGAAAGGTAGTTCAAGCCTTTACAGAAATGGTGCTGGCGGCGGCTGGTATGGTGGCGGTGGGGCCCATGGTAATAATTCTTCTGGTGGCGGCGGTGGCTCTGGTTACCTAGGAGGAGTTTCTGGAGGGTCTATGTCAAATGGTAGCCGATCTGGTAATGGTTATGCCCAAATTGTCTTAGTCAGCGCGAGTTAAAATCATTAAAGTATTATTAAAAAACAAATAAATTAAAAGCATTTATTTGTTTTTTGTCGTAATTAAAATTATTTCTTTTTTATATATAAAAGTATTACATTTCTTGAGTAACTTTTTTCATAAGTTCTTAAATATCTTTGTAATCTTTATTTATAAACATTTGTGGTGAATAGGTTTACACTGTGTCTTTTTGTATCGCTACATAATTTGTTGTTCTATTTCTTCTAAACTTTGTTATTGTCTTTGATTTGTTTAACTAATATCTTAATAATAGTGTTTCTTTCTTCTTGATGAATCTATCATTGTTGTTGACAATTTCTATAATCTTATTAACTTTGTGAATCCCCATTTTGTTTTTATTTCATGTTTTCATATTTAATATGAGGGTTTCAAAGTTTTCTTCTAGTATTTGTTTTAGTTTGTCAATGATCATAGTCAGAGTCAAAAAATTTTGTTTTTTGTATTAACATCCATAGAACTCCTTTTTCATACATAAGCACCATTCTAAGTTTATTAGAATTGATCGTTACCTTTTATTTTGTGAACTTTAATTCTATTCATCCATGGAATTTACTTTTACATGTGAGAAGAAGAAAGATTTTTGTTGGTAGAACATATATTTTCGTGCATTTTTAATAGAATGATGTTATAATATTATTGAAAAGAGGTGATTGTATGAGCTTAACAGCAGGAATTGTGGGACTTCCAAATGTAGGGAAATCAACTTTATTTAATGCAATTACTAAAAAGAATATTTTAGCAGCCAATTATCCTTTTGCGACGATTGATCCTAATGTGGGGGTTGTGACAGTCCCTGATAAACGTTTGGAATTTTTGGAAACACTATATCGTCCAGAACGAACTATACCAACTACGTTTGAGTTTACAGATATAGCAGGACTTGTGAAAGGTGCTTCTGCAGGAGAGGGCCTTGGTAATAAATTCTTAAGTCATATTCGTGAAGTAGATGCGATTTGTGAAGTTGTGCGTTGTTTTGAGGATAAGAATATCATTCATGTAGAAACAGATGTTAATCCAATTCGTGATATTGAAATTATTAATGTAGAATTGATGCTTGCAGATTTGGAAGTTGTTATGAATCGTTTGAATCGAATTTCTAAAAAAGCTGCGATGTCAAAAGATAAAGATGCTAAATTTGAAGTGGATTTGTTAACAAAAATAAAAGATAACTTAGAAAAAGATATTCCATTACGGCAAGTAGAATTAGAGGAAGAAGAATTGGAATTTATAAAACCGTTTCATTTGCTTACTTTAAAACCTATTATTTATATGGCCAATGTAAGTGAAGAAGATTTATTATCAGACCATAATATTTATGTAGAACAAGT
Organism: uncultured Caryophanales bacterium; assembly: GCA_948433085.1. Taxonomy (GTDB): domain Bacteria; phylum Bacillota_I; class Bacilli_A; order RF39; family UBA660; genus UBA5026. The sequence continues at coordinate 28,346 of CAOJDP010000017.1, read as the reverse complement.
AAGAGAGTATGCACTAAGGGAAAATGCAAAAGTGATTACTGTATGTGCGAAAATGGAATCTGAACTTTCTGAGTTAACAGATGAAGATAAGATTTTATTTTTAAATGATTTAGGAATTGAAGAGAGTGGTTTGGATAAACTCATACATGCTACTTATTCTTTATTGGGACTTGCCACTTACTTTACAGCAGGTACTGATGAGTGTAAAGCTTGGACCTTTAAAAAAGGAATGAAAGCACCTGAATGTGCAGGAATTATTCATAGTGATTTTGAAAGAGGTTTTATCAGAGCTGAGGTTATGAGTTATGAAGATTTAGAAAAATTTGGAACAGAATTAAAGGTAAGAGAAGCAGGAAGAATGCGTTTAGAGGGTAAGGAATATATTATGGCGGATGGAGATATATGTCATTTTCGATTTAATGTTTAGGGGAAAAATGTGTTAGAAATCTAAAAACCGAAAAGGTTGGGGAAAGTGAAAGCGATTATTGTAATGGAAAAGCGCTCCCAATATACAAGTATGAGTATAAATGATTTTAGCTCAGCTTATGAATTCATACAAGATGTTTCTTCTTCTGATATAAAAGCATTTTTGAAAGTAAAAAATAAAAAGTAAGGGGGAAAAATATGTATTATATCAAACAAGATAATGAGGATTTAGTAAAATTTGATGTCAAATTGGATAGGGATGAATTAGAAAAATTAAAGTCAGAAATTATTCGCAATTGTGCTGAAATTGTTCATCAATCTTACGATGGATTAGAAATTGGAATTTCTTTTGATACTGATCACATAAAAAATTTTTCAAAGAAAAAAGTGAACACAAAAGAATTTCCAGATGGAACAACTGCAGATATCTATCATTTTGAATATGATGAATATAAAGATTCAGAATTGGTTACATTAATAGAAGAGTTGTTGTTAGGAAAAGCAGATACCATTGAAAAAATTAAAAATCCAAAAGTAGACCAAAAAACAGAAAGAGAAGAAAAAGCAAGAAAGATTAAAGAAGAAATTAAAGATGAATTAGAAAAATTAACAGAAGATATTGATATTTCAAAGTTGGAAGAAAATATGCAAAAGTTAAAAGAACATCTCCATTATTTAGAATTAAATAAAGATCAGAAGTCAGATAAGGAATATTATCCTGCTGCAATGCAATATATTGATTTAACAGAAGTTTCTAGAGTTAAGATATCAACAGTTGAAGAAATTAATCGTTTCTTTAAATCATTAGAATCATAGAAATTTCATTTAGAATAGGAGGAATATTATGGATATTACTAAAGTGATGTCAAAAGTGTTTTTATGGATGTTTGTAGGTTTATTGGTTACATTTGGAACAGGTTATTATGTTTCTACACAAGAAAATATGCTGTATAATATTTTTGCAGGTGGAGTTTATTGGATTATTATAATCGTTGAGTTTCTTTTAGTGATTATATTGTCTGCTCGTATTCGAAAAATGAATCCGATGACTGCTAAAATTATGTTTCTGTTATATTCATTTGTAACAGGAGTCACATTTGCTTCTATCTTTGTGGCTTTTGAATTGAGTTCTATTATGTTTGTATTTTTAATTTCAGCACTTTTATTTGGAAGCTTTGCCTTATTTGGTCATTTGACAAAATTAGATTTAACAAAAATAAGTACATTTTTATTAATGGGACTATTTGGTATTATTCTATGTGTCATTATTAATTACTTTTTAGGAAATGAAACATTTGATATTGTGATTTCTTGTATTAGTGTTATTGTATTCTTAGGCTTTACAGCATATGATATACAAAAGATTAAACTGTTAAGTTATGACTTTGAAGAAGAAGATAATTTAGCCATTATTGGTGCCTTAGAATTGTATTTAGATTTTATTAATATATTTTTAGATTTATTAAAATTGTTTGGTAATTCTAAAGATTAGAGCATTTGCTCTTTTTTATTGACAAAATGATAAATTTCATTATAATATTGAATACATATAGAGGGATGAAGTGTATGGAAATAGAGCAAGATAATAACAAGGAAACAATATTTCATGATAAAGGATTGTTAAAGTATCATCAAAATACTTATGATTATTTAGAAAGAGAGTTAGATATTATTTCTTCAGCGTATTCAATACATTGTAATAAAATTAAATTTTTGATGTGTTTATGTGCGACTTTGATATCAATTGGTATGGCAGTTAGCATTGTTGGAAATTTATTTTTAGGGGTAAGTGCATTATTCTTTAGTGGAACTTGTTTACAGGGATATCGTATTGTAAAGAAGGCATCTGCATTTACAAATTTATACCCACCTTATGTTTATTTATTGCAGGAAAAGGGAGTTTATTTACTAGAAAAATCTTCTGAACTAGAGAAAGAAAAGGAGTTTCATCAAGCTGAAATTATGCATTTACAAACGCAAATCGTACAACTAGAACATAAAGTGGAATCTGATTTAGAGAGGGAAGAGGTATGTGCAAATCATTATGATGACAGTTATTTTCATGTATTTTCTCGTCATAAACAGAAAAAGAAGATAAAAAAGTTAAGATATCATTATTAGAAATGCCTATAATTAACTATAATATGAAAAATTTTGGAGCGTAATGAATAGCTAATTTAGGTTATAGATAGTTAAAAAATTATATATAATTAAATGTGTTTTTGTTCCTGATTGCTTTTATGTAATCGGGTTTTTTTGATTAAGTAATTGTTTTATTTGACAAATACGAATAAATGTGTATAATAACAAACAATTTGCATAAAGGGGGAAATATATATGTATGAAATCGTGAAAGAATATTTTGAAAAATTAAGTATTAGGAATAAAAATCAACGTAGAAAAAACAAAACTTTAAAAGAAGAACGAAAATGGATTGTCTTAGATATGAAAAAGGAGAAATCAAAAGATTATATAGGCAATAAAAAAATTTTGGAAGAAGTGAACAGAAAAATAAACGAAATAAAAAATCGTCATATGCAACGAGTTAAACATAATTTAACAATTCATACAGCTTTGCAGGAAGATATAAAAAATAAAATAAAATCTGACACAAAACAATTACAAGCATTATGGATTGCTTTGATAATTAAGGATAAAAATGCTGATTTATATGCACTTATAACGGGAACTCTATTTATGATATTAGTAACTGTTATTGCTCACATATGTAGTTATCCTATTATTCTAATGTTGCTTATAGATATTTTGGCTGTTATTAATTGTGGAATTCGAATTAGATATGTTGATGATTTAGAGGAAGAATTTAAAAAGCAGTATCCTGAATATAAAGAGTTATTGTTGACAGATAAAAAGAGTTTAAAAAAATCATTGACTGTTACCCATTATCAAAGAGAAATGCGCAAGTCACAACTTGACAAGATTGAAAGAAAAAATTATAAATTAATGAAAACAAAAATGAATATTACAAACGAAGAATATAGAAATGTAGAACAATTAAAAAACTTATCATCTTCCGCAAAAAGACTACCATTATCTATAGAAGAACTTAAAAGATACAGAGAGATGATTGTTTTATATCAAACTCAAAATAGTGCTAGTTTGCAATGTAATAAAATGAATGGAAGTTTTCAAAAAGGTAGCTTATATAGTGAGGTTATCTATGATTATACAATAAAGGGTGTATCCAAAACAAAACAGATGTCAAAAATTTCAAAATAAATGTTTTTCATTGTTAGTTAATAATTGTAACCTAAATTAGAAAATAAATGCATATAATAAAAAGGGCTTTACATTGAAAAGCTTTTTTGTTATAATCTTAGGCGAGTACTTAAGTTACTCCTTGCTTCAATCGAAGCCGATTAGACCAAAAGGAGGTGTGAAAAAATGAACAATTATGAAATTATGTTTATTGTAAAACCTACATTAAGTGAGGATGAGATAAAGAAAGTGGTTGCTAACTTTGGAAAAGTTCTAACAGATAATGGTGCGACAATAACAGAACAAAAAGATATGGGTCAAAGAGAATTAGCTTATGAAATTAAAAAATTCAAAAGTGGATATTATTATGTTTACACTGTAGAATCAAAAGATGATAAAGCTACGAAAGAATTTGAACGTTTGGCTTTAATTAGTAATGATATTGTACGTCATCTCATTACAAAATTAGAAAAATAAGAGAGGTATTAGTATGAATCGAGTAGTTTTAATTGGAAGATTTACAGCGAAGCCAGAATTAAGATATACTGCATCTAATGTACCTTTCACAAGATTTTCAATCGCAGTAAATAGACCATTCAATAATCAAGATGGTCAAAGAGAAACAGATTTTATCAATATTGTTGTTTGGAGAAAACAAGCGGAAACAATTTGTAATTACTTTGATAAAGGAAACCAAATTGCCTTAGAAGGCAGAATACAAACAGGAAGTTATGATGATAAGGATGGAAATAAGCGATATACAACAGATGTAGTTGTAGATCAATTCCATTTTATCGAAAGTAAAGCACAAAGAGCAGCTTATAATGCAGGTGGTAGTCCATTTGATTATCAAGGAGCACCTGATTATGGAACTATGTATAATAATACACAATCAAATTATAATCAACCACAAGAAAATGTAAGTCCATATGATTATCAAAATGCTGTGACAAATGATGTTAATGTAGAAGGGGATCCATTTGCAGATTTTGGGGATAGTGTTTCTATTGATGACGACTTCCTAGATTAAAAAGGAGGAATAAACATGGCTGAATTTCATAGAAAAAAGAAAAAAATATGTCAAATGTGTGCTGGGAAATCAGTAGACTATAAAGACGCAGAAATTATGAGAAAATATATTAGTGGAGATAAAGGTAAGATTTTACCAAGAAGAATCACTGGTGCTTGTTCAAAACATCAAAGACATATTGCTAGTGAAGTAAAAAAAGCTCGTTTCATGGCATTAATACCATTTGTAAAGTAAGGGAAATCTCTTACTTTTTATTTTTATAAATATGTGATATAATTGTTATATAAAAAAGTGAGGGAATTATTTATGAATGTAGTTATCGTTACAGCGAGTGGGAGAGGTACAAGGATGCATCAAGAAGTACCAAAACAATTTATGCCTATTAAGAATAAACCTTTGATTATATACACATTAGAAGCCTTTCAAAATCATCCAAATATTGATGCTATTTTAATATCGTGTTTGTCTGGTTGGGAACAAATTATGGAGTCCTACGTTAAACAGTATAATATTACAAAAGTAAAATGGATTATAAATGGTGCTGACAATTTGCAAGATACTATTTATTTGGCAGTTCAGGAATTAAAAGAACATTGCGCGACAGATGATACAATACTGATTCATGATGGGAATCGTCCATTAGTTAGTCAAGATATTATTTCTGATTCGATAGTGACATGTAATCAATATGGAAGTGCAATTGCAGTTATTCCATGTGTAGAAGTAATTGTTAAAACCACAGATCACTTGACATCGAATGAATTTTTTGAACGTAATGATTTAAGAAGGACGCAAACACCACATGTTTACTCACTTGGTAAATTATTATGGGCGCATGAAGAAGCTTTAAAACAAGGCATAAAAAATACAGCAGCAACTTGTGATTTAATGTTAAGATTAGGAGAGACAATTCACTTTTCAGTGGGGTCTGAAAAAAATATGAAAATTACAACCCCGATGGATGTTGAAATTTTTGAAGCGTTATTATCACTAGGAAATGAGGAATTATATGGAAAGCCAAGATAATTACCTTTTAAAAGAAATGAAAGATGGAACAAAGGTATATGTACGAGATGTGCAATTTGCTTTGTTGGAAATGATGAAAGATATTGATAAAATCTGTAGGAAAAATAATATTGAGTATTGTTTAACTGGTGGATCAACAATTGGCGCATATAGACATAAAGGATTTATCCCATGGGATGATGATATGGATATTGCTATGATGCGAAGTGAATATGTAAAATTCATAAAAGCGCTTGAAAAAGATTTAGACAAAGATAAATATACATTTCATTGCTTTGAAAAAAATAGGAAATATGATGTCACATGGCCTTATATGAAAATACGTAAGAAAAACACATATATTAAAGAGGTCAATAAATTGTTGCCCAATCGTTGTACAGATTGTAATGGAATTTTTATTGATGTATTTATTTATGATCATATGGCTAAGTCTACGATTATGGATTTACCTTTAAGATTAGTAAATTCTTTACTTATGCCACTTATTATATTTTTTGAAAACATGAATATAAATCCAATTCCTTTGAAGTATTGGTATCGTGGAAACGCAAAATTGTATGGTTTTTTAAATAAAAAGTCAGAATATATAGGTGACGATTTAACATGGACTTATCGAAGCCCGCTACACCCACTTCGATACCGTAAGTCAGAAATGTTTCCAGCTGTTCGTGTTCCGTTTGAAGATACTGAGCTTCCAGTACAAAAAAATACGAAAGAATACATGATCAGACATTGGGGCGAAAAAGTATTTGAAATACCTCCAAAAGAAAAAAGAAAACCAGGACATGTATATGATATCAATTTGACATCTTCAAAACCGGAGTAATTATATGAAAAATATTGAGTTATTTAAATATTTTTTAATAACTGGATTTTTAATAATTATCATTGCTTTTTTACTTTGGGTTGAGTTTAGTTTTGTATTAGGTGGAATTGGTATTATAATAATTGGGATTGGAATTATGATATATATTAATAAAGAATAAGCGTTTACTTATTCTTTTTTGCGTTATTTATTTTTTTGATTTGGACGTTATAGTTTGCTTTTAATAATACTTTTGTTGGCACAAATTTGTTCAAAAATGCATTTAATTTATGATTCAATGTAGGTATAATAATCATTTTTCTTTTAAACATTTTTGCGACTGCAAATTGGGCTAGTTCATCACTGTTTTGTGCCTTCGCAAATTTTACGCCTAATAAATCGTTGAAATGTGTGGCAACAGGGCCTGGACAAAGGCAGCCAATGTAAACTTTACTGTGTTCTTGTCTAATTTCTTCAGCAATGGCTTCTGTCAATCTTAAAACGTAAGCTTTGGTTGCAAAATAACATGCCATTAAAGGTCCTGGTGAAAATGCAGCTGTGGATGCAATGTTTAAGATATATCCATAATTTTTTTCTTTAAAGTCGTTTAAAAATAATTTTGTTAAAATTTGTGTTGCTTTTACATTAAGATCAATCATATCCAATTGTGTTTGCAAATTTTGTTCTAAAAACTTACCATGTAATCCAAAACCTGCGCTATTTATTAAGATGTCGATATCTTTTGGTTTTACCATATTATATAGTTTTGTACAGTTTTCTAGTGTGGAAATGTCAAGTTCTATAATCTCTGTATTTTCTCCAATATCTTTTTGTGCTTTTTTTAATTTTTCTAAATCACGTGCAACTAGAATAATAGCATAACCTAATTTATGTAATTCTTTAGCAATTGATAATCCTATTCCGGAACTTCCTCCTGTAATTAGTGCAATCATTTTGATTCTCCTTTTATTGATTTATTTATACAATATTATATAGCAAACTGGGAAAAAAAGATAGAAAAAATATATAAAAATTGTCAAAGACGTTTTTGCATAGGATTATGGCGGATGAAATATAGCTTTTAGCTTTATAAATCTTTGCTCGTCTTTACATTTTCTTTTCACGAAAATTGTCAAAAAATTCTATTTTTTACTTGCATTTCATATAATATTCTTGTATAATTATGAATGTGTGGCGAGCATTGATGTGTAAGGTTGTTGATACGCCAGGTTAAGTTGTTAGAAAATTTAACTTCGATATCAGGTTTTTACACGGAGCTAGTCTATACTGGATATAGGCGAAGGGAGGATACAATATGGCTGCAACAAAAGTAAGTATCAAATTAAAAGCATTTGAACACAAAAGTTTAGATGTAGCTTGTGCTAAAATTGTGGAAACTGTAAAAAGAACAGGTGGAAGCATTAGTGGACCAATTCCACTTCCAACAGAAGTTGAAAAAATCACCATCTTAAGAGCAGTACACAAGTACAAAGACTCAAGAGAACAATTTGAAAAAAGAACACATAAGAGACTTATTGTAATCAACAATCCAAGCAAGGAAACAGTAGATGCATTAACGCATCTAGAAATTCCAAGCGGTGTTGATATTCAAATCAAGTTATAATTTAAGGAGGAAAAGTTATGAAAGGAATCTTAGGTCGTAAATTAGGAATGACTCAAGTGTTTACAAAATCAGGTAAATTGATTCCAGTAACTGTCATTGAAGTAGAACCAAATGTGGTAACACAAATTAAGATAAAAGAAAATGATGGTTATGAAGCAATTCAACTTGGTTTTGATACCAAAAGAGAAAAATTAGCGACAAAAGCTTCAATTGGAATTACCAACAAAGCAAACACTACACCTAAGCGCTTCTTTAGAGAAATTAGGGGTGTGGATGTAAATAACTATTCTTTAGGACAGGAAATCAAAGCAGATATCTTTACTGAAGGAGAAGTTGTTGATGTAACAGGGACTACAAAAGGAAAAGGGTTCCAAGGTGTTATTAAAAGACATGGACAATCAAGAGGACCTATGGGACATGGTTCACACTATCATAGAGGACCAGGGTCAATGGGTACAATGAGACCAATGCGTGTTTTCAAGGGCAAAAAATTACCAGGACATATGGGTACGTTAACTGTAACAATTCAAAATCTTGAAATCGTTATGGTGGATGTAGAAAATAATGTAATCTTAGTAAAAGGAAATGTTCCAGGACCTAAAAAATCATTAGTGGTAATCAAAACTGCTGTGAAAAATCCAGGAAAAGTAAGAGAAACAGAAGAATTAAATTCTTATGTAACAGAAATTCCTGAAGAGGTAACTGAAGTAACCGGGGAAACAACATTGGAATCTACTGAAGAAAGTACAGAAGAAGTAGTAGAAACTGTTGAAGAAGTAACAGAAGAAACTACAGAAACTGTAGAAGAAAATTAGTAGGGAGGCAATAATATGAAAAAAATGTCTGTATTAAATGTGAAGGGTGAAAAAGTTAACGATGTATCATTAAACGAAGAAGTTTGGGGAATTGTACCAAATGATGCCGTTTTATATGATGCGATTACATTAGCAAGAAATTCAATGAGACAAGGTACTCATGAAACAAAAACACGTAGCGAAGTAAGTGGTGGTGGAAGAAAACCATGGCGTCAAAAAGGTACAGGACGCGCTAGACAAGGTAGTATTCGCGCAGCACAATGGTACCATGGTGGAATTGTATTTGGACCACATAATAGAAGCTATGATAAAAAGATGAATCGTAAGGAAAGAAGACTTGCTTTAAAATCAGCGCTTTCTTATAAAACAATTAATAGTGAATTAATCGTTGTGGATCAAATTCAATTTGAAACAGGTAAGACAAAAGAAGCAAAAGCATTTTTGAACGATTTAAACGTAGAAAAAAATGTATTAATTGTAGTAGATGCAATTGATGAAAACATGATTTTGGCTACTCGTAATTTAAGTAATGTTATTTTGTTAGAAGCAAATGAAATTAATACATTAGATGTTGTTTCTGCAAATCATATGATAATTACAGAAGCTGCGATTAAACAAATAGAGGAGGTGCTTGTTTAATGAGTAATTATAGAGATATTATTAAAGCACCAATCATCACTGAGAAAAGTGCAAACTTAGCACAAGAACAAAACACAATGACATTCAGTGTTGATGTAAAAGCAAATAAAACACAAATCAAACAAGCAATTGAAAATATTTTTGATGTAAAGGTTGAGAGTGTGAATACAGTAAACGTGAAACCAAAGAAAAAAAGAGTGGGACGTTATACTGGAAAAACAAATAAAGTGAAAAAAGCAATTGTTAAATTAAGAGAAGGAAGTTCAATTGAACTGAACTAATCTAAAGGAGGATATATATGGCGATTAAAAGTTATAAACCAAATACTCCAGGGACACGTGGAATGTCAAAATTGACATATGAAGAAATTACAAAAACCACTCCTGAAAAGTCGTTGGTTGTTACATTAAAGAAAAATGGTGGACGTAATAATCAAGGTAAAGTGACTGTAAGACACCGTGGTGGTGGGGCCAAAAGAAAATACCGTGTTATTGATTTTAAACGCAATAAAGATGGTGTAATTGGTACAGTTACTTCTATTGAGTACGATCCAAACAGAACTGCTAACATTGCTTTAATTACATATTCTGATGGAGAAAAAAAATATATTTTAGCTCCAAAAGGATTAGAAGTTGGAATGAAAATAGAAAGTGGAGCAACTGCTGATATTAAAGTTGGAAATGCACTTCCTTTAGAAAACATTCCAGAAGGAACTATGATTCATAATGTAGAATTAAAAGCTGGTAAGGGTGGAGAACTCGCTCGTTCAGCAGGCTCTAGTGTTCAAATCTTAGGACGCGAAGGAAAGTATACATTATTAAGACTTACAAGTGGAGAAGTTCGTAAAGTGTTAAGCACTTGTAGAGCTACAATAGGTGAAGTCGGAAATGCAGATCATGAACTTGTAAACATTGGTAAAGCAGGTCGTAAAAGACACATGGGGATTCGTCCTACTGTTCGCGGATCTGTAATGAATCCAAATGATCACCCTCATGGTGGTGGAGAAGGTCGCGCACCTGTTGGACGTAAAGGCCCAGTTACACCTTGGGGAAAACCTGCATTGGGGTATAAGACGCGTCAAAACAAAAAAGCTTCTGATAAGTTAATTGTTCGTCGTCGTAAAAAATAGTGAAAGGATGGTTTAGATGGCTAGAAGTTTAAAAAAAGGACCTTTTATAGATAAACATTTATGGAAAAAGGTTGAGAAAGTAGCATCTTCTGGAAAAAAAGAAGTAATTAAAACATGGTCTCGCCGTTCAACAATTTATCCTGAATTTATTGGACACACATTTGCTGTTCATAATGGTAAAGAATTTATTCCAGTTTATGTTACAGAAGATATGGTTGGACATAAATTAGGTGAATTCGTGCCAACACGTAAATTTGGTGGACATGGCGATAACAAAGATAAGAAATAGGAATTATCAGGAAGGAGGACTAAAATGGAAGCAAAAGCGATTGCAAAGTCTCTTAGAATTGCACCTCGCAAGTGCCGTTTAGTTATAGATTTGATACGTGGAAAAAGCGTAGAAGAGGCAGACAGAATTTTAAGCAACTTAAATAAAGAAGCTGCGAGATTAGGTCATAAGGTCTTAAAATCTGCAGTAGCGAATGCAGAAAACAATTTACATTTAGATAAGTCTACTTTATATGTCAAAGAAGCATATGTAAATGAAGGTCAAACGATGAAAAGAATGAAATTTGGTTCACGTGGACATGTGGATCCGATTAAAAAAAGAACAAGTCATATCACAATTGTTGTGAGTGATGAAAAATAGTGAAGGAGGGTAACTGATGGGACAAAAAGTTAGTCCAATAGGACTTAGAATTGGTATTAACAAAACTTGGGAATCTAAATGGTATGCAGAAAATAAAGATTTTGCAAGATACTTAAATAATGACAATAAAATTCGTAAGTTTTTAGGAAAAAAATTAAAAGATGCATCGGTTTCAAACGTGATAATCGAAAGAAACTCATCTAAAACTGACATCATTATCCACACTGCAAAACCAGGTGTTGTCATCGGACATGGTGGAGATGAAATTGAAAAACTTAAAACTGAATTATCAAAATTAGTCAATGAAAACGTTCAAATTTCTATTATGGAAATTAAAAATCCAGATATCAATGCGGCATTAGTTGCAGAAAATATTGCACATCAAATTGAAAATCGTGTTTCGTTCCGTGTTGCACAGAAAAAGGCAATCAGAAATGCGATGAAGGCAGGAGCAAAAGGAATTAAAACTTCTGTATCAGGTCGTTTAGGTGGAGCTGATATGGCAAGAACGGAAGGATATACAGAAGGTAATATTCCACTACATACTTTAAGAGCAGATGTTGATTATGCACATAAGGAAGCAGATACTACTTATGGAAAAATTGGTGTTAAAGTATGGATTTATAAAGGAGAAATCCTTGCCTCTAAAGAAAAGGAGGTAAAATCAAATGGCAGTCATTCCAAAAAGAACGAAATATAGAAGACCACACCGTCTACGTTATGATGGTGTAGCGAAAGGTAATACAAAAGTTAACTTTGGAGAATATGGTTTAATGGCAATGGAAGGTGCTTGGATTACACAGCAACAGATAGAAGCAGCCCGTGTTGCAATGACGCGTTATATGAAACGTGGTGGAAAAGTATGGATCAATATCTTCCCACATCTTTCATTAACAAAGATTCCATTAGAAACTCGTATGGGTAAAGGTAAAGGACAACCTGAAGTATGGGTTGCAGTTGTTAAAAAAGGAAAAGTTATGTTTGAAATTGCTGGAGTGGATGAAGCAATTGCGCGTGAAGCATTACGCTTAGCAATGCATAAGCTTCCAATTAAATGTAAATTCGTAACAAAAGAAAGTGGTGAGGCAAGTGAAAAATAAAGAAATCAGAGAAATGTCTACTGAAGAAATTGTTGCAAAAATTGAAGCATGCAAAGAGGAATTATTTAATTTACGTTTTAGCCAAGCTACTGGAAATCTCGAGAAACCTTCAAGAATTCATGAATTAAGAAAGCTAGTTGCTCGTATGAAAACTATCTTGCGTGAACGTGAATTAATTTGTAAGGAGGAAAATTAATGGAAACTACTAGTAAACGTGGAATAGTAGGAACTGTTGTAAGTGATAAAGCGGGGAAAACCATTACTGTTTTAGTTGAAACTTATAAAAAAGACCCACTATATGGAAAACGTGTAAAAGATTCAAAAAAGTATGCTGTTCATGATGAAAAGAACGAAGCAAAAGTTGGAGATAGAGTTCGTATTGTAGAAACAAGACCATTATCAAAAACAAAACATTTCCGTTTAGTAGAAATCGTGGAAAAAGCAGTCATTTTATAAAACTGGGAGGAGGATCAATTTATGGTTCAACAAGAAAGCCGTTTAAAGGTTGCTGATAACTCAGGTGCACGTGAAGTTAGTGTCATTCGTGTTCTTGGTGGAAGCAAAGTAAAAACCGGAAATATTGGAGATATCGTTGTTGCTACGGTAAAAAAAGCAACTCCTAACGGTACAGTAAAAAAGGGAAAAGTTGTAAAAGCTGTCATTGTTAGAAGCAAATTTGGTCTAAGAAGAGACGATGGGTCTTATATTAAGTTCGATGATAATGCGTGTGTAATTATTAAGGATGATAAGAGCCCAGTTGGAACTCGTGTGTTTGGACCAGTCGCACGTGAATTGCGTGATTTAGATTTTATGAAAATTGTATCACTTGCGAAAGAAGTGTTATAACTTATCAAAAGGAGGAAAACATGAACTTTAAAACTGGAGATAAAGTTGTTGTTATTGCTGGAAAAGATAAGGGAAAAGAAGGAACCATTACAAAAGTATTACGTGCCGATTGTAAAGTTGTTGTAGAGGGTGTCAATGTTGCAAAAAAACATATGAAATCAAATGGACAAACATCTGGTAGTATTGTAGAAGTAGAATTGCCAATTCATGCTTCAAATGTAATGATTATCGACCCTAAAACCAAAAAGGGAACCAGAATAGGACATACTGTCGATAAAAATGGAAAAAAAATTAGAGTATCGAAAAAATCGAATTCTAACATTGATTAATTGGAAGGAGGGTATATATGAACCGCCTAAAAGAAAAATATAATACAGTCATCATACCTAGTTTAAAAGAAAAGTATAGTTACAAGAGTGTAATGGAAGTACCTAAATTAGATAAAATCGTTGTTAACATGGGTGTTGGAGAAGCAACTTCAAATAGTAAGATGTTAGAAGCTGCTATGAAAGATTTAGAGACAATAACAGGTCAAAAACCAGTTGCGACTAAAGCAAAGAAAGCAATTGCTGGCTTTAAAGTAAGAGAAGGGCAAGCCATTGGTTGTAAAGTTACTTTAAGAGGAGAAAACATGTATAACTTTTTAGATAAGTTAATTAGTATTACATTACCTCGTGTAAGAGACTTTAGAGGACTTTCTAATAAAGCATTCGATGGTAGAGGAAACTATACAATCGGATTGAATGAACAATTAATTTTCTCAGAAATCGTGTATGATGATGTTGTGAAAGTACGTGGAATGGATATCGTTTTTGTAACAACAGCAAAAACAAACGAGGAAGCGTATGATCTTTTAAAAGGTTTCGGTATGCCATTTAAGAAGTAACTATTATAGGAGGATATTATGGCTAAGAAAAGTATGATTGTAAAACAATCAAGAAAACCAAAATTTAAAGTACGCGAGTATACTCGTTGCGAAAGATGTGGAAGACCACATGCAGTACTTAAAAAATATGGAATTTGTCGTATTTGTTTTAGAGAATTAGCTTACAAAGGACAAATCCCAGGAGTGAAAAAGTCTAGTTGGTAAGACGGAAGGGAGGACATAGTATGGGAATTGTAAATGACCCAATCGCAGATATGCTTACAAGAATTCGTAATGCAAATCAGATGCGTTATCTAGAGGTTGAAGTACCCGCTTCAAAAATTAAAGTTGAATTTGCTAGAATATTGAAAGAAGAAGGATTTATATCAGATTATAAAATTAAGAAAAATCCTGTTCAAAATATAATTGTTTTGTATCTAAAATATGGAGAAAAGAAAGAACGCGTAATTACAGGTTTGAAAAGAATATCAAAACCAGGTTTACGTGTATATGCAAAAGCTGAAGAAGTACCTAGAGTATTAAATGGTTTAGGAATTGCTGTTTTGTCTACTTCAAAAGGGATTATGACAGATAAAGAAGCTAGAAAACAAACACTAGGTGGAGAAGTTTTAGCTTACATTTGGTAGAAAGGTTAGGAGGATTCGTATGAGTCGTATTGGAAATAGAATATTAACAATACCTGAAAATGTAACAGTATCCGTAAATGGAAATATTGTTTCTGTAAAAGGTCCTAAAGGTGAACTTTCTACTGAAATCAATGAACATATTACGGTACAAGTAAACGGGAATGAACTTACTGTTTTAAGAGATAGTGATTTATATAAAAACTTTCATGGAACAGCCAATGCCAATATTAAGAATATGATTATTGGGGTAACGGAAGGCTATCAGAAAGAATTAGAAGCAGTAGGTGTTGGATATCGTTTTGCTGTAAGTGGAAATAAAATTACAGTAACAGCTGGATATTCACATCCTGTCATTGTAGAAGTACCTGCAGGTCTAACAGTTGAATCTGCTAGTAATACAGAACTTATAATCAAAGGAATTGATAAATGTCTTGTTGGAGAATTTGCTGCAAATATAAGAAAAATAAGACAACCTGAACCTTATAAAGGAAAAGGTATTAAATATAAAAATGAAGTGATTCGTCGTAAAGAAGGAAAGAAAGCAGCATAATGCAATTTAGTAAAGGAGAGTAATACTATGATTAAGAAAGTATCTCGTAACGAAGTACGTAAATCTAGACATAGCCGTGTCAGAGAAAAAATTAGTGGCACTGGTAGTACGCCAAGATTGAACGTATTTCGATCAAATGGAAATATTTTTGCACAAATTATTGATGATGAAAAAGGTATTACATTAGTTAGTGCTTCGTCAATAGATAAGGAACTAAAACTTGAATATGGTGGAAATATAGAAGCTGCTACAAAAGTTGGAGAGCTACTTGCAAAAAGAGCTGAGAATGCAAAAATAAAAAAAGTTGTCTTTGATAGAGGTGGATACCTATATCATGGACGTGTAAAAGCACTTGCAGAAGCTGCACGTGAAAATGGTTTAGAATTCTAAAGGAGGGTAACAAATGGAGACAAGAAAAAGAGAACCACGCCCAAAACTATATGAAGAACAAGTTATCAATATAGGCCGTGTTACAAAAGTAACTAAAGGTGGTCGTCATTTCCGCTTTTCTGCTACAGTTGTTGTAGGAGATAGAAAAGGTAAAGTTGGTCTTGGTACAGGAAAAGCAAATGAAGTTCCAGATGCAATTAAAAAAGCTGTTCAAGCTGCTACAAAGAACGTTGTAAAAATATCATTGGTTGATGAAAGAACTATTCCACATGAAGCGATTGGTGTTAGAGGTGCTAGTCGTGTTATGTTAAAACCTGCGGCTGAAGGTACAGGAGTAAAAGCTGGAGGACCAGTACGTGCTGTGCTTGAATTAGCAGGGGTAAAAGATATCTTATCAAAATCACTTGGATCGAATACGAAAATTAATATGGCATATGCAACATTAGCTGCATTGAAATCACAAAGAACTAAAGAACAAGTAGCTGCATTACGTGGTAAGAAAGTGGAGGAAATCTAATGAAATTACATACGATGAAACCAGCTGTTGGTGCTAGAACTACTCGCAAAAGAGTTGGGAATGGTACTGGTAGTGGTTTAGGAAAAACTTGTGGAAAAGGTCATAAAGGACAAAATGCACGTAGTGGTGGAGGAGTAAGACCTGGATTTGAAGGTGGGCAACTACCTTTATATAGAAGATTACCAAAAAGAGGCTTCACGAATGCAAACTTTAAGACGGAATATGCTGTAATTAATTTAAGTGATTTAAATCAATTTGAAGATGGTGCGGTTGTAACACCAGAATTACTAAAAGAAATGGGTATCTTAAAAAATCAATTAGATGGTGTAAAAGTATTAGGAAATGGTTTATTAGAAAAGAAAATTAATGTAAGAGCACATAAATTTTCTAAAGTAGCAAAAGAACAAATAGAAAAATTAGGTGGAAAAGCAGAGGTGATTTAACATGTTTGCAAATTTTAAGCAACTATTGAATCCCAAAAATAAGGATTTACAAAAGAAAATAGCATTTACTTTTGTATGTTTATTTATATTTAAGTTAGGAACAACGATTATTGTTCCAGGTATCGATAAAGAAAGTTTAGGAACAGACAATTTAGGATTTTTAGAATTGATTAACGCTATGGGTGGTGGCGCATTAGAGCAATTTTCAATTTTTGCTTTGGGTGTCATGCCTTACATTACCGCTTCTATCATTGTTCAACTATTACAGATGGACATAATTCCTTATTTTGCTGAACTTTCAAAACAAGGCGGGACAGGGAGAACAAAGCTCAATCAGATTACAAGATATCTTGGAATTGTATTAGCATTTATTCAAGGATATATGTTCTCATTTGCATTTGTATCTGGTGGAACACCAATGGAATATATGACATTTGCTTTAATTTTAACAGCAGGAACTGCTCTATTATTATGGATTGGAGATCAGATTACAGCAAAGGGAATTGGAAATGGAATTTCATTAATTATTATGGCAGGAATTATTGCAACTATGCCAAACATGTTTATGGAAGCTTGGAGTAATTTTGTGACAGGCGAAACAACGCAGTTGATTACACTTGGTGTTGTAAAATTTATATTGTTTGTGTTGTTATATGTAGCAATTATTTTAGGGGTTGTTTATATTGAATGTGCAGAAAGAAGAATTCCAATTCAATATGCAACTCGTTCTAATTCTGTTATGGACACAAATAAAAATTATATTCCATTTAAATTAAATTCTGCAGGAGTAATGCCTGTAATCTTGGCATCCGCATTTATTTCGATTCCAGGAATTATTGCAAGTTTTATTCAAAATGATGGTTTTAAATTGTTTGTTAGTAAATATTTGACAATGACTACAGGAACTGGTTTTGGAATTTATATTGTATGTATATTTGCATTCGCATATTTTTATACATTCTTGCAATTAAAACCAAAGGAACTTGCTGAAAACTTAAATCAAAATGGTGGCTTTATTCCAGGAATTCGTCCTGGTGATGAGACAGTTAAGTATATTAGTAAGACATTAAAAAGAATTACAACTGTTGGTGCTTTATCACTTGCGATTATTGCAGGGCTTCCAATTGTATTTGGTGCAGTATCGAGTTTACCAACAAGTGTACGTATAGGTGGAACAGGATTACTAATCGTAGTTGGTGTTGCCTTAGAAACTTATAAACAATTAGATAGCGAGCTTGTAACGCGTATAGGGTATGCGAAAAGAAGGCGCAATCGATGAAGAGTATCATTTTACTCGCCCCACCTGCTGCTGGAAAAGGAACACAATCTGATTTACTCTGCAAAAAATATGGTTTTATTCATATTTCAACAGGGGATTTGATTCGTGAACATGGAAAAACAGATCATAATTATTTGTCAGGTAAATTAGTGAGTGATGATATAGTCTTACAATTATTAAAAGATAAATTACAAGAAATTCAAAAAAAAGAGGGATATATTTTAGATGGGTTTCCGCGTAATGTTAGTCAAGCGAGAGCTTATCAACAGATGTTAGAAGAAATGCATCAAGAATTATCTGCTGTTATTTATTTATCCGTTGATTATAATTTGGCATTAAAACGAATTACAGGTCGTTTATCTTGTCCAAACTGTGGTCATGTTTACAATGATTTGATTGAAGAAAATCAACCAATTGTAAAAGGTGTTTGTAATAATTGTCAAATGGAGTTGACAAAACGTGTTGATGATAATGAAGATACCTTTAAAGTAAGATTTGAGACTTATTTGCACGACACAAAGCCTTTAATTACTTATTATAAAGAAAAATGTGTTCTTTATGAAGTGGATGGGGCAATGTCTACAAGTGAGGTTTTTCATCAAATAGAAAGTATTGTGAACAGTTTATGATGACGATAAAATCGGATTATGAAATTGAATTGATGCGTAGAGCAGGAGAAATTGTAGGAAATACACATAAGTATTTAGTACAGTTTATAAAGCCAGGTATTACAACAAAGGAATTAAATGATTTAGCGGAAAAATTTATTTTAAAATCAGGAGCAACTCCATCATTTAAAAATTTATATGGATTTCCTGGTGCTATTTGTATCTCAATTAATGAGGAAGTTGTACATGGGATTCCAGGAAAACGTAAGCTCAAAGATGGCGATATTGTAAAGCTAGATATTGGTGCTTGTTATCAAGGATACCATGGTGATTCTGCTTGGTCTTATCCAGTTGGTAAAGTAAGTAGTGAAGCAGTAAGATTGTTAGAACAGACAGAAGAGGCTTTGAATCAAGGGCTATCTGTCATACATGCAGGAGTGCATGTTGGAAATATCGGCTATGCAGTCGAACAATATGCGAAGAAACATCATTTAGGTGTCGTCAAAGAACTTGTTGGTCATGGAATTGGTACAAAGGTACATGAAGATCCAGATGTTCCAAATTTTGGACAAAAAGGAACAGGACCTGTTCTAAAGGAAGGGATGACTATTGCAGTTGAACCCATGTTAAATTTGGGAACTGCAGAGGTATATATGCTTGAAGATGATTGGACGATTGTAACAGGTGATAATCAGCAATCTGCCCATTTTGAACACACCATTTTGGTAACCAAAGATGGATATGAAATATTAACAAAGAGGTGATAATATGCCAAAGAAACCAGTTAATAAAAAAAATACCACACAAGTGGCTGATAAGGTCAAAAAAGCTGCAATTGAAGTGGAAGGAAAAGTTTTGGAAGTACTACCTGGTGGACAATTCAGAGTAGAGTTAGAAAACAAACACACTGTAGTGGCTCAC
Organism: uncultured Caryophanales bacterium; assembly: GCA_948433085.1. Lineage (GTDB taxonomy): Bacteria > Bacillota_I > Bacilli_A > RF39 > UBA660 > UBA5026. The sequence continues at coordinate 8,818 of CAOJDP010000017.1, read as the reverse complement.
GTTTCTGGTAAAATCCGAATGAACTATATTCGCATTTTACCAGGTGATACAGTCGTGTTAGAATTATCAGAATATGATTTAACACGTGGGCGCATAACCTATAGGAAATAGGAGGGAATTAAATGAAAGTAAAACCATCAATTAAAAAAATTTGTCCAAAATGTAAAATCGTTATGCGTAAGGGTAAAAAATTAGTGATTTGTGAAAACCCTAAGCATAAACAAAGACAAGGTTAATATAGGAGGTGTTTTATGGCACGTATTAAGGGTGTAGATATACCAAATAATAAAAGAACAGAAATCGCATTAACTTACATTTATGGAATTGGAAGAAGTTTATCTAACAAAATTTTAAATGACGCTAATGTCGATATTAACAAAAAAGCAGGAAGTTTGACTAATGATGAGTTAGATCGTATTCGTGAGCAAATTGAAAAATATACAATCGAAGGTGATCTAAGACGTGAAGTGAATATGAACATCAAAACGAAGATGGAAATTAATTCTTATCAAGGGACTCGTCATAAGAGAGGATTACCTGTAAGAGGACAAAGAACAAACAGAAACGCTAGAACTCGTAAGGGTAAAGGTAAAACAGTTGCTAACAAGAAAAAATAATGTATTCGAATAAAGGAGGTTATATAATATGGCTTATAAACCAAGAAAACGTAAAGTGAAAAAGAATGTACCAGAAGGTCAAGCGTATATTCATTCTACTTTCAACAACACAATTGTAACACTTTGTGATAAGGAAGGAAATGCAATTAGCTGGGCTTCTGCTGGGACATTGGGATTCAAAGGTAGTAAAAAATCAACTCCATTTGCAGCTGGTATGTCTGCTGAAGCAGCAGGAAAAGCCGCATTTGATATGGGAATGCGTAAGGTTGAAGTTTTTGTAAAGGGACTCGGTTCAGGACGTGAAACTGCAATTCGTTCATTACAAACTGCTGGTTTAGAAATTACTTCAATTACAGATGTAACACCTGTACCACATAATGGATGTCGTCCACCAAAACGTCCACGTGGATAAAAGAAAAAGGAGTGTGAAAAAGTGTTAAACTTTGAAAAACCAATTTATAAACTTACAGATTATGTTGAAAACAATAATTTTGGAAAATTTGAATTAGAACCTTTGGAAAGAGGTTTTGGAATTACTATTGGTAATGCACTTAGAAGAGTTATGTTAAACTCTATGCCAGGGACTGCAATTGTCGCTGTCAAAATCGATGGCGTAATGCATGAATTTCAAACAATTGAAGGTGTTAGAGAAGATGTAACATCGATTGTTCTTAATTTAAAGAGTGTGGTTTTAAAAAATCATACAGAAGGAATCAAAACTGCTCATTTATCTGTAAATGAAGAACGTACTGTAACAGCTGCTGATATTACTGTAGATTCTGATGTGGAAATTATAAATCCTGATCAAGTGATTGCTACGTTATCAAAAGGTGGAAAACTTGATATGGAGTTTATTATTGCAAATGGAAGAGGTTATGTTCCATCTAATGATAATAAGAAATATATAGAAAATGCAGCAGTTGGATATATTCCAATTGATGCAATTTATTCTCCAATTGAAAGAATTAGTTATGATGTAGAATCTGCACGTGTTGGACAAGATGCTAGTTATGATAAATTAATTATGAACGTCTATACAAATGGTTCTATTCGACCTGAAGAATCAATGGCTTTGGGGGCTAAAATTTTAATGGAACATTTAAGTATTATTACCAATTTAAGTGAAATAGCCGATACGACTGGAATTATGAATGCAAAACAAGAAGATAGTAAGTTAAAGAAACTAGAGACATCTATTGATGATTTAGATTTCTCAGTAAGAGCATATAATTGCTTGAAAAGAGCTGGGGTTAATACTTTAGGTGATTTAACGGAAAAATCTGAATTAGAAATGATGAAAATTCGTAATTTAGGAAAGAAATCTTTGAAGGAAGTAATTGATAAGATTAAAGAAATGGGACTTAAATTCCGCGATGAAGACTAATAGTTAGGAGGATTATTATGGCTTATAGAAAGTTAGGACGTACTTGTAAACATAGAAGAAGTATGTTAGCTAATTTAACAAAAGATTTAATCATGAATGAAAGAATTGAAACAACAGAAACAAGAGCCAAAGAAGTACGTAAATTTTTTGATAAAATGGTTACGTATGGAAAAGATGGATCACTTGTTTCGAGAAGAAAAGCTTTGGCTTTCTTACAAAATGACAATGTAGCCACGAAAAAAGTATTTGATGATTATGCAACTCGTTTTGCATCTCGTAATGGTGGATACACTCGTATCTTAAAGTTAACAGAACGTAAAGGGGATGACGCTTTAATGGTCATTCTAGAAGTAGTAGAAGGGTAATCCTTCTTTTTTGATGTGATTAATATATACTTCTATAATGTGGATAGCAGACATCAAACCATCACAAAATTTGGAAATAAAATACCACAAACAATGGGAACAAACTATTTTTAGTATAGATAACATTAGAGTGTTAGTTATATCGTCAGGTGGAATTGATTAGGAGAGTATAAAAATCAAGTAATAGGTTTTCCAGCATTTTGTTCAGGCATAACTTTAGATGGTATTAGAATTTCCATTGGTAACTAGGGGATGTACAAAAAAGATATTGTATAAAATGAATAGGATAAAACAAACCTATGGAGATATTTGCAGCTTCTTATTATACGATATGAAATGGCTTTTTTTCTCTGATTATGAATTTTATGCTGAAGAATCTACCAATTATTGTCCATGTTCATTTGGAACTATTGTAAATGGTAGTGGTGTTTGTAGAAATCTAGCTTCTTTTTTAACAGATATACTATAAGAAAATAATTATGAAAGTTATAACATTGAAATGGGCTTACATAACCAACAATTATATTACCTGTCAAACGGATATTATCATAGTCGTTTAGAAGAAAATGAAGATATAAGCCAAAAAGTAATTATGAAGAACTCTCTAGAAAATTTGCTTAGAAGAAAAAGAAGCAAGGGTTTCAATCATGTAACAACTTTGTTAGCCAATGCTGAAGAATCTTATATTATGGATCTTATGAATAAAACATTTTATTATATACATGGAAATTCTGTATCCTTATTACTCCAATGAAAATGTGCAAGCAAAATTGGACTACAATTACATTTATAAACAAATAAAAATCTCACCTGTTTCTTCTGCACAGTTGGATAAAGAAAAATTAGTAGGAATGTATGCTAATGCACATTTACAATGTGATGACTATTTCTATACACCTCAAAAATTTTATTGGGAGTATAGAGAATTATATGAAGAAATGGATTTTCAAAGAAAAAATTTTGTACAAAAACAATTAAAGATCAAGTCTTTATAAAATAAATAATGTCATATGAATTATAAAACATGGCTTTTTTTATTTGACTTTCAAGTGTCAATTCTCTATAATGAAAATAGGGTGATGGTATGAAAGCTTTGATAACAGGGGCATCTTCTGGGATTGGAAAAGAAATGGCAATTATTTTAAGTGAAATGGGTTGTGATTTGGTCTTAGTTGCTCGACGTAAAAGACGTTTAGAAGAATTAAAAAAAGAATTGAAAACAAATGTAGAAGTAATTTCTATGGATTTATCTTCTTCTTATAATTGTATGAAGCTTTATAATAAATTAAAATCAGAAGAAATTGATATTGTAATTAATAATGCAGGATTTGGAGTTTTTGGGGAATTTACAGAAACAAAATTAGATACAGAATTAGATATGATTGATACGAATATTAAAGCAGTTCATATGTTGACAAAATTGTTTTTGACAGATATGAGAAAACAAAATAAGGGTTATATTTTAAATATTGCTTCTTCTGCTTCCTTTTTACCAGGACCACTTATGGCTAGTTATTATGCTACAAAGGCATATGTATTTAATTTAACAGAAGCAATTTCAGAAGAATTAAGACAGAATCAAAGCAAAGTATATATAGGAACATTTTGCCCTGGACCAGTGGATAGTGAATTTAATGATGTGGCAAAAGTAAAGTTTGGAGTTAAGGCAATTAGCAGTAAAGAAGCTGCCGCATATGCCATTACTAAAATGTTTCAAAGAAAGCGAATTATTGTACCAGGGATGTTGATGAAGCTAAATTGTGTATGTAATCATGTCATACCACGCAAGCTATTGCTTAGAATTAGTTATCACATACAGTCAGAAAAGGAAGTGTTGAATGAAAAATAATAGAGGACTTACATTAATAGAATTGATGGCTGTACTTGTAGTGTTGGTAATCGTCGGGTTGCTCATGTCTCCTGTTATTTTTGAGCAAATAAAAGATTATAGGCAACAAATGTATGATGACCAGGTTTCTATTATTGAAGATGCTGCACGTGTTTGGGCTGTAGATCATATTGACCAGCTACCTAATCTAATTGGGAAATTTTATGGAGTTACAATTGGAGAATTACAAGAGGGTGGTTATTTAGAACCGGATTTTACAAATCCAATTACAAGAAAACCTTTTCCAACGGATTCTCTTGTACAAATTGAATGCATCGTATCGTCAGAAACAAATTACACTTACAGATATACTTATGTAAATCACAATGCCGAATAGAAATTCGGTTTTTTGTTGAAAAATAAAGAAATTTGTACTATAATAGTTCTATCGGCGGTGGGTTTATGGAAAATGGAATTGAAATAAAAAATTTAAATTATGGGGCCTTATTTCATGATTTTCAATTGAAAGTGAAAAAAGGTACTTTTTTATCATTAATTGGGCGTAACGGTTGCGGAAAAAGTATGCTAGTGAAAATGATATTAGGTTTCATTTCAGTTGATGCCACTATCTTAGTTGATGGATTTGCACTAAATAAAAAAAATAAAAAACAAATTAGAAAAAAAATTGGTGTTGTTTTTGAAACGCCAGATCGTAATTTTGTAGCGGAAACTCCTCGTGAAGATATGATTGCTTTTTTAAGAAATATTGGATATTCTCAGAAAGAAATTCAGAAGCAGATAGAAGATTTTTCTAAAGAATTAGAAATTCAAGATTTATTAGATTGTTCTGTTTCAAGTTTAAGTGGAGGAGAAAAACAGTTAGTAGCTCTAGCAACTGCACTTTTACACAAACCATCTATTCTATTATTAGATGATGCTTTTTCTATGTTGGATGGCGTTAAAAAAGAAAAAATGTTAAAATGGATTAAAAAATTAAATCGAGAAAAAAAAGTCACAGTTATTCAAATAACAAATAATATGGAAGATACTTTATATGGAAATGAAATTGCTGTGATTGATAATCAAAAAATTATATTACAGGGGTCAAAAGAAACGGTGTTTCAGGAAGAAAGATTGTTACAACAAGCAGGATTAGAACTTCCTTTTATGGCATCTCTTTCAATGAAATTGAAATTTTATGATTTAATAGATACTGTAATTTTAGATATGGATCAAATGGTGAATGTCTTATGGAAGTAAAATTTAAAGATGTTAATTATACGTATGATAAGGTAAATTATGAAAAAAAAGAAGTTTTAAAGGATATTAATATTACTTTTGCAGACGGCAAAATTACAGGTATTGTGGGAGCATCTGGAGCTGGAAAAACAACGATGTTGGAACTGATTGATGCACTTTTATTGCCAAGTACTGGCTCTATTCAAGTTGGCAAATTTGTAATTGAAAAAAAGAAAAATATTAAAAATATTAATGAATTACGATTTCAAGTAGGGCTGGTTTTTCAATCACCTGAAGAGCAAATGTTTGAAAATAGTGTCAGAGATGAACTAGAGATGGGGCTTAAATTTTATCATTATAAATTGGATAAAAAAGAAGAAAGAGTTTTGGATGCATTAAAAATGGTAGGATTAGATTCCAGTTATCTAGATAAAAATCCTCAAAAATTGAGTCAGGGAGAAAAACGTAAAATTGCGATTGCTTCTATTTTAATGATTAATCCCAATGTTTTAATGTTAGATGAGCCTACAATTGGTCTAGATCCAGAGAGTAAACAAAGTTTAATTAAGTTGCTTCGAATTTTAAAAAATAGATTTCATAAAACTATTTTAATTGCAAGTCATGATACTGATTTTTTACTTTCTATTGTAGATGATGTTGTTGTTTTACATCGTAAGAAAATAGTGATGCAAGGTAATAAATATGATGTATTTAAAGAAACTAAACAATTGAAACAATATGGGATAAAAGCTCCCCATATAATTGAATTTTCGAATATTGTTCTGAATAAAAAGAATGTACGCCTTGGATATCGCGATGAGATTAAGGATCTTATGAAAGATATTTATCGACATGTTAAATAGAATAACAATTGGAAAGTATGTATATGGGAATTCAATTGTTCATAATTGGAATCCCATTATTAAATTAGTATGTAGTTTATTTTATATTGCGAGTTTATTCCTTTTTTCCAATTTATATTCTATGATATTCTTTGTTTTTCTCGTTATTTTTTTACTTTTTTTCAGTAAGATTTCTTTGAAAGTTTATTTAAAAGTAGTTTGGCAAATTCGTTATATATTATTTTTTCTTATTCTATTTAATTGTTTATTTGGTACTTCTCTTTCCCAAAATCTAGTGATTATTTTGCAATTGGTTTGTGCACTTTTATATAGTACAGTGGTATTATTTACAACACCTATTTCAGATTTAACTTATGCGATAATGGTGTTACTTTCTCCTTTGACTATTTTTCGTATACCTATTCCTATGATTTCTCATATGATAGGACTTGCATTATCTTTTTTATCCAATATGCTAGTATATACGAATCAAATTTTGAAATCTCTTAGCGCGCGAGGCATGGATTATTTTCATTGTAGTCTTATGGAAAAAGTTAAAGTATGGAAACTAATTTTAAATCTATTATTTGCACATTCAATACAACATGCGGATGAAATTGCCAATACGATGGAAATTCGGTTATATGAGATTGATTCCAAAAGGATAATTTTTAGAAAATTCAATTTTTCTTATTATGATGTAATTTTGTTAATTTTTCATTTTATTTTTTTTCTATTGTAATGAAGGGGTGATTTTATGCGATATTTGATGACTTTTGCTTATGATGGAACTTGCTATAACGGATATCAGAAACAGCCCTCGTGTTTGACAATACAAAGTGTAATAGAAAGTATTTTGTTTCAATTAAATGGATGCAAGCAGGTATCGATTCATGCATCTGGTAGAACAGATGCGCATGTACATGCATATGGGCAAACAGCTCATTTTGACATGGAGAAAAGTTGGAATGAAGAAGCTTTATGTGATGCGATGAATCAAATGTTACCTAAGGATATTTACGTTTTAAGTATAGTGAAAGTAAAGTCTTCGTTTCATGCTCGTTTTGATGTGAAGGCAAAGGAATATATTTATAAGGTAAATGTCGGTGATTATAATTTATTTGAAAGAGAATATGTTTATCAATATAACCATAGATTAGATATTTCCAAGATAATGTCCGCAGTACACTATTTAGAGGGGACCCATAATTTTAAAGCTTTTACAAAAGTGGATGGAGAAAAATCAGATTATGAAAGGACAATTTACAGAGCAAGTTTACAGATAGAGAAGGATTATGTTATTTTTTCATTTTTAGGCAATGGTTTTCTAAGATATATGGTAAGAAATATTGTAGGAACTTTGATAGAAATCGGTGAAGGAAAAAAAGAGGGGGAAGTAATTATAGACATATTGAAATCGGAGGATAGACGTAGGGCAGGAAAGACTGCTCCACCTGAAGGCTTATATTTGAATAAGGTGTATTATGAAGAAATGTGAATAACGATTGTAAATTGAAAAAGGAGACTCTATAATCAGTCTTCCTTATTAATTGTTTTAAAGCGTGTTGATAGGAAAAGTAGTATATTCTGTTTTTGCGTTAACGTGAAAATGTTGTGGAGAATTTTATCATGGTTGGGAAGGTAGTATTGTGATAGTATAAATTGATTAAAATATGACACAGTATAATGATTTTATACAAATAAATAATATATCGGCATTTTTAATTGTAAGCTTTAATTGCATTGTAATACAAAATATAAATGTTCAACAATACACTTTTTAATCCATATGGTTGCAGTTTCTAAAATAAAATGCTATAATCAAATTACTTGAAAATGTGTAAATAAATCATAGAATAGTTTGCAAAAAAGTATAAAAAATTTAGTAACTATTTGTAAACGGGGGGGGGGTATACCCCTTTTTTAATGATTGAAAAGGGAAAAAATATGGTATACTAATAATATACGATGGAATAAAGAATAAAAAATAAATACATAATAGGAGTAGGAGTGTTATAAAATGAGAGAAAGAATAAAAAGAAATATAAAGTTTATAATGGGAGTAGTAGTAGGAATCTGCTGTTGTAGTATGGCAGTCTATGCAAGCTATCAATATGTAGCAAACGAAGTATCCTATCATCCAGCTGACCAAAATTGGAAAGTTGAGAGTGTAGAAGAGGCATTAAATGAACTACATAAACAATACCAAGAGAAAGGAAATGGGTATGGAGTGAGACGAAGATTAGATGCTATCTCATCAGAATGGGAACGAGTTGGAGCATCTATTGGTTTAGAAGCACATGCGCAAATTGGAACAATTCCAGTCAAAAATGACTTTGACTCTATTTATCCATGGAGTGATATAATCTCTTACAATTATGATACAGATACCAAACAGATTATAGCGTATTATGGAGAAGAAAATTTTACATTTACGCCAACAGGCAATGTAGAAGTATTAACGCGCATACCAGAATTTTATTATAGGAGATATCAAGATGATACTTATGAATATATTTATATTTCCAAAGAACAAAAAGAAG
>CAOJDP010000016.1 GCA_948433085.1 uncultured Caryophanales bacterium | reverse complement strand
GGTAGGAAAATTTGAGACAGGATATGAAGGGGCAACTACATCAACGGAAGCAGAAATCAATCAAGCAGATGCATCGAAAGTAATCATAAAACCCAATGTATATAGTTGGAAAAATATCAATATAGGTAATATGTTTAAAACCAGCTATGAATATAAAAGAAATTTAGAAAGCCATATGATGAAGAATACCGAATGGGGAGCAGTAACTTACCTTTCCCATTCGGAATATGGAAGTAATACACGTGTAAGAGTAAACAACAATAGCGCATATATTACAGGGTATGCCGCAATAGAAGAACCAACAAAGGGGTATAATGCTGGTATTAGTATAGAGGGAAATAGAATAGAAAGTACGCAATTAAAACAAGATGGAAACTACACTATCAATTATTATAATCCATCTAGTGTAGTCGCAAGTACTACAGGAAATTATACAGGCATCTATGATATGGCAGGAGGAACTGTAGAAAGCATGATGGGGTATACAATGAATTCTCAAATAGGTGTTGGAGGAAAAAGTGAAATAATTACTATATATCCAGATTTTTTTACCAATAACAAATGGAATTCATATTATGATAAGTATACTACAAAAAATCTCACAGATAACAATAATAGAATTTTAGGAGATGCTGTAGGAGAATTAGGACCATTTGGAAACCAAAGAGATCCTGATGGAAATACAAGACCAAGATCCAGTTGGGGAGAATATTTGAGATTTTGTTATAATTTATTGCCATGGACAAGTAGAGGCGGAGAGGTTTTAAATGGATCTGGAGCAGGAGTATTTGCACATTCAGAAGGATCTACAGGATATAATGTAAAACATACTTTTCGGATAGTTTTAACAATTTGAAATAATAATAGAAAATAGATATTATAAAAGTTTAAAACAAGTTTGAAAAGTAAAAAAAGAGAATCCTTGCTTTGAAAAAATAAGAATAATCATTCAATTACTAAAATATTATAATTTCATCAATAAAAAGTAAAGGAATAAAAATTATGATGTAATTCCTATGCAAGAACATAGATTCATGATACAATTGATTCAGATAGGTGGTTGTATGAAAAAAATTATAATTGTCATATTTGTTACTCTCTTATTAGGTAGTTGCCTCTTTTTGGGTTTTAAAACATTAAAAAAAGCCCCTAACCAATCCACTACAAACAAACCGAGTGATATAGAATTTCCTGAAGTACCCATCCCAGAACCGCCAAAACCAAAATTAAAAATCGTAGATGAAACATCTAATAGCAGACCAGTTGCTGTTATGATTAATAATCATGCACAGGCAAGAAAAAACCATGCAGGCTTACAAGATGCTTATTTAGTCTATGAAATGATTGTAGAAGGTGGATTAACACGTTTGATGGCAGTATTCAAAGACCAAACGACCAATCGTATTGGCTCAGTAAGAAGTTCTAGACATAACTATTTGGATTATGCCTTAGAAAGTGATGCAATTTATGTGCATTTTGGATGGAGTCCCAAAGCACAATCAGATATTTCATTATTGGGAATCAACAATATCAATGGTTTATATGATGAAGCATTTTATAGAGATAAAACCTTAGGCGTTGCATACGAACATACAGCATTTACCAGTATGGATATGATTCAAACAATTGTCAAACAAAAAGGCTATCGAACCACATCAGATCAACCATTGCTTTTCAATTATAGTATAGATGAAATTGGTTTAGAAACAAAAGAGGGTGCAGGACCTGCCAATCAAGTTGAGTTAAGCTATTCTGCCTATATTACATCATCTTATACCTACAATCCAGAAGCCAAAGTATATAATCGTTTTGTCAATGGCGAAATTCATAAAGATGGAGTTACAGAAGAACAATATCATTTTAAAAATATTATAATTGCAAATGTCAATAATTATAACTTAGATTCCTATGGAAGGCAAAACTTAGATACCGTAGGAAATGGTACAGGATATTTTATTACAAATGGGTATGCAGTTCCCATTACTTGGCATAAAGATTCAAGAATCTCTCAAACAAAATATTGTTATTTAGATGGAACAGAAATAGTTTTGAATGATGGAAATACTTTCATTCAAATATTTCCAATAAATAAAACACCTGTTATCTCTTAAAAATGAGGAATCCTATAAACAAGATTATTAAAGATCTATGTACACCATAGATTTTTTTCACAAAAATAACACAAATTTTAGCAGAAGCAAAAATTATCCTTGATTTCTCCAAGTATATATACTAAAATAATTGCGTAGGAGTAATCCATAGTAGACGAGTAATCAAAAAATATAACATATAGATGTTAAGGGAATTGCTTCTTAGAAATGCATAAATGAAAGAAGGTGGGGAAATTGAGGAAAGTTCTTAGAGAGGAAAAGAAATACTTGATCACAATTGAAAATTATATCGTATCGAATCATTATTTAAGTCAAATTTTACATAGCGATGCACATAATGGTATCAATGGGTATATGATAAGATCTTTATATTTTGACACACCAGATGATGACGATTTTTATAACAAAATAGATGGACTCGAAATAAGAAGAAAAATTAGACTTCGTATTTATAGTCCTGAAGATGATTTCGCATATTTAGAATTAAAACAAAAACAAGGAAATTATCAAGAAAAAAGATCGTTAAAAATAACAAAAGAAGACGCACAACGCTTAATTCAAACAGATTATCAAGTTTTGCTAGAAAAAGATGATCTTTTTGCTCGGGAAATGTACACCATTATGAGTACTAGACATTATGTCCCAAAAGCAATCAATCAATACAGGAGAAAAGCATATGTCGCATCAGAAAATTCAATTAGAATTACATTGGATAGTGACATTAGAGCAACAGAAACATCCTTTGATTTATATGATAAAAACTTATTACTAAATCCAGTATTTGACCAAAATCATGTTGTATTTGAAGTGAAATATAATGGTTTTTTATTAAGTTATATCAAAGATATCATCAACACAATTGACCGAATACAAACACCTGTCAGTAAATACTGTCTAGGTAGAACCAACACAATTAAATATATTTATTAGTAAGGAGTAATAAAAATGAACGAATTAATTGAAAATATCTTTAAAACAACAGGAACATTAAGCACAGAACAAATTATGATGAATATTGTAATGGCACTTGTTTTAGGACTTGTTGTATTTGCCTCATACTTATATACACATGCAGGCACTATCTATTCTACAAAATTTAATATTTCACTTGTCATGCTTACCATTGTAACAGCAATTGTAATGACAGTTATCCAAAATAACATTGCCTTGTCATTAGGAACAATAGGCGCACTTTCTATTGTACGTTTTCGTACAGCAATTAAAGATCCAAGAGATACCATCTATATATTCTGGGCAATTTCAATGGGATTATGCTGCGGTATTTCCACATTTACAATCGCAATTATTGGAGCAATTGTAATCTTTCTATTTTTACTATTTTTTGGAAGAATTAAAAATTCAGATCGTTTATTACTAGTAATTCGTGGAAATCGTAAAATTGAAGGAGAAATTGAATCTACAGTATTCAATTACTTTAATGGAAAAACCAACTTAAGAGTGAAAAATACAAGTCCAGAAACTGTGGAATTTATTTATGAAATTTCAAGAAAACAATATAATAAAGCAAGTGTAAATACCTTATCTATCACAGATACTTTATATAAAATGAAATCAATTGATTATGTAAATATTGTTTGCCAAAATGATGAAATCAATGGGTAGATAGCATGAAATTTAAAATAATTAGTTTTTTAATATTAATCGTTGCTTTCATTCTTTGTATATATGCAAATACCTATGTCGCAAAGATGCAAAAAAATAGAATAGATCAACATATCGATGAAAAAATTATAAATAACTGTAAAGATGACGAAGACTTTTGTACACACTTACCAATTGTAGAAATCAATACCCATGGACAAATAGTTCCAGGCTTACAAAAAGAAAATGAAATGATAGTAGCAGATTTTTCTTTATATTATAATGGTAAAACAAGCAATCGTCTTACAGATAAAACCCAGTTAGAAAGTAAAATTCAAATTAAATACCGTGGAAATTCTTCCCTTCATTTTGATAAACATCAATACTTAATAAAACTAATCAAAGAAAATGGAAATGAAAAATCAGAAAGTTTACTGGGTATGAATGAAGAAAATAAATGGATATTAAATGGTCCTTATTTGGATAAAACTTTAATCCGAAATTATTTAGCCTATAATATATCAGGAAAGATTATGGAGCATGCACCTGAAGTTCGTTTTTGCGAAGTATTTCTAAATGGAGAATATCAAGGCGTTTATATTTTAGTTGAGAGCATATCAAGAACATTGACAGAAGTGACACGGTATAAACCAAATTGGTCAAATGGAATGAGTAGTTATATCATTCGGTTAGATCGCTATGATGAAAATAGTGTGATGTTAGATAATTTATCACGATATAGTGGAAAAATTGTAAATAGCAATGCGATTAATATTTTATATCCATCCAATAAAGATTTAAGTGATACCATTGTTCATTATATCAATGAGGACTTTTCTCAATTTGAAAAAGCATTGTATTCTTATGACTATAAAGAATATGAAAAATATATTGACGTAGATAGTTTTGTAGATTATATGATTATCAATGAATACTTTAAAAACAGCGATGCAGGATTATATTCTACTTATTTATATAAAGATATTAGAGGAAAGATTCATATTGGACCTGTATGGGATTTTAACAATGCTGCAAATAATTATGTAGAAGAAATTTATAGCCATACAAATTTTCTATTTCAGGATAAAGCTTGGTATAATATGCTTTTAAAAGATGAAAAATTTGTAAATAAAGTAATCAAAAGATATCATGAACTTAGAAAAACGTATTTGAACGATGATTATATTCAAAATTATATAGAGGATACCGTTGCTTACTTAGGAAAAGCAGTGGATCGTAATTTTGAAGTATGGGGGTATACATTTAACGAAACCCATAATATGTTAAAACCAGAAGAAAGAAATTACCAGTCTTATGAAGAAGCATTAGAACAACTAAAGAAATACTTGTATCGTCGTGGAGAATGGATGGATGCGAATATAGAAACACTAAAACAATACTGTCATCCATCAGTGAATAAAGTATATGAGGGGGCTTAGAAATGAAGAAGTATTTGATGATTTGTCTCATTGTAGTTATGGGATTTCTCGGTTATTACTATCTAACATATTATACATCCTTTCATCTCTTTTCACATAAAAAGGTAACAGCATTTGTGACAGTGCAAGACAAAAACTTTAAAGTAAATGGCGACAATTTTCAAATCCATGCGATCAATTTAGGATCATCTATTCCTGGGCATGATGATAAAGAATTTAGGATTGATCAAGAAACATACTTACGTTGGTTTCAGTTAATTCAGGAAATGAATATCAATACCATTCGTGTTTATACAATAGAATCCCCAACATTCTATAAAGCATTTAAAGAATATAATAGAAAAGCAAAAACACCCCTTTATTTGATTCAGGGAATTGATATAGGTGACTATGAAAAAAATTCTACAAAAGATTATTTTGATAGAAAACTCAAAAAAAATTTTATCCGTGATGTAAAAATGATGGTAGATGTCATTCATGGAAAAAGAATTGTTTCATACAGTCCAATCCATGGCTCAGGAACTTATACCACAGACGTATCTGCTTGGACGATTGGTTATATTATAGGGACAGAATGGAACGATGTAACAGTAGAATATACCAATCGCTTGCACGCTACTGATAATGTATATTATGGAGACTATGTAAAAACAACAGAAGAGGCCAAACCATTTGAACGGATTTTAGCGGAAGTAGGGGATCAATTATTTGCCTATGAAAGCAAAAAATATGGTGAACAACGTCTTGTATCATTTGGAAATAGTGCACAAACAGATCCGTTTACATATGACGAAGCGATTAGTGACTATTTTAATAAATTTACAACAGTAGATGTCAGTCGTATGATTGCAACAGATCAAGTAAAAACAGGAATGTTTGCTTCTTTTCAAGTCTATTCAGGATATCCTGATTATTATAGTTTGAAAGAAGAAAAATATTCTAATACGTATCAAGCTTATCTAAAAGCACTCAATGATTATTATAAAATTCCATTTGTAGTATCAGAGTTTGGGTATTCAACCGCAAGAGGAGAAACCATAAACTTTCAAAATGATGACTTTGGACATTCTTCTTATACAGAAGAACAACAAGGAAATATGATTGTAAGTGCAATTTCTGCAATGAAAGAAGTTGGAATTCAAAATTTTATCTTATATGAATGGCATGATGAATGGGATAAAAATGTATGGAATACAGTACATGGTGTGGATACAAGTCGCAGTCAATACTGGCACGATTTACAAACTTCTACCCAAAGTTTTGGAATTTTAACGTTTGAAGACGGAAAAAAACAACCTGATGTAATTTTAGATGGAAAAAAAGAAGAATGGGATCCATCAGATGTGATTCTAGAAACAAGTGGTTATAAGTTATCTAGTAAATATGATACAACTTATCTTTATTTATTAATAGAAGCAGAAAACTTTCGGTGGCAAGAGGATACTCTTTATATTCCATTTGATATTACCCAAAAGTCAGGAACGAAAAAAGCAGACATAGATGATTTAACGTTTGAAAGAGCTACTGATTTCTTATTGCAAATTCATGGGAAAGAGGATTCTAGATTATTAGTACAAGAACGTTATAATCCCTTAAAAGCTGTCTATGGGCAACAATTATATCATACAGATTTTTATACACTTGAAAATCAGCCGAAAAAAGATAGCTCCGTTTTTGAAGATATCAAACAGATTACAAGTTTTCAAGATTTGCTTCGCAATGGAAATGAGTATAATATCGCAAATAAAGTAACACTTGTAGATACGGGGTATCTGGTTTATGGAAACGGCGATCCTACATCTAAAGATTTTAATTCTTTAAGTGATTTTTATATAAATGGAAATATAATTGAAATTAGAATTGCATGGAATTTGTTAAATTTTGCAGATCCCTCTTTCATGTTAATTCACGATGATTATTATGAAAATTATGGAATTGAAACCTATGCAGTGGATGAAATTTATATTGGAGTTGGAAATCAAGATGCGACGATTCCTTTTGGTAAAGTGTTTTTAAAAGGTTGGCATGAGAAATTTGAATACCATGAACGCCTTAAAAAATCATATGAAATCATTCAAAAAGCATTAAAGGAGTGGTAAAAAATGGTTGAAAATATAGTATTTATATTAGGATTTTTTATCCTCTTTTATGTATTTTTATTAATATATGATATTAGTAGTTTATATCAACGTAAAAAGCAGTCAAAAATAGAGAAAAAAAGAAAAGAAAAATTATGCAAATTGATACAAGAGAAAGAACAGAATAAAGAAGCTAAAAAATCTCATAAAAAATTATACAATAAACTAAAACACTTATCTTATCTTTCTTCATTCTGTAGTTTATTAGAAGAAAATATTACAATTGAGCAAAAAAAATTAAGAGACATAGTAGCACAAGAAGTATATACGAATTTATTTGTTTCGCTTTCTAACTTTTACATCAAAAAAGACAATCTATCCTCTGCTTACTATGCTTATGTACTTCGCTTTATAAAAATACAGTCTCCAGAAATTAATGATTTTTTATACAAATGTCTCTCTTCTAAATCGGTTTATTCTGTTGAGAATGCACTTTTGGCTTTTTATAGTTTTGGAGAAGTGGATTCTATCATTGATGCCTATTTATTTATGAGCCGAAAAAATGTAGAGTATGGACATAAATTAGTGGCTGATGGCTTACTTAATTTTAATGGCTCTAAAGAAGAGTTGTGCAGTAAATTGTATGAAAAATTTGATCGATTTTTAGAATCGTTTCAAATTGGTTTTTTGACCTATTTTAGACAGTGCCAGTATGATTTGAAAAAAGAATTATATGATAGAATAGAACAAAATCAAATGACAAAAGAAATTACAATTGAAATGATTCGTTACTATTCTAAAGTAAATTATAAAAAAATTGCAGCTTTACTTTTAGAACGTCTTGAAAATAATTATTATAAAGATTTTGAATATGATGTGGTAATGATACAAACACTTGCAGCTTATCCAGGAAAAGAGACCATACAAGTATTAAAAAAATGTTTAAGTAACACAAATTATTATGTGCGATACAATGCAGCAAAAAGTTTAAATGGCATGACAGATTTAAGAAAAGTGATCGATTTAGAAGATCCGTTTGCGAAAGAAATGTTAGCGTCATTTATAGGGGAAGTGTAGATATGAGTTTTTTAAGAAGATTAACTTTATGGATTAATGATTTCTTTTTATGTTACATTATTGTGTATGGAAGCTTTCTTTTCGCTTCTGCGATGATTGGAGCACTTATCTTTTATTTAACAGAGCGTAAGAAAAAATATAAAAATGAAATTAAAAGAGATTATTATATTCCAGTATCCATTATAGTACCCGCTTACAATGAAGAAGTGACAATTGTATCAACAATAGATTCTTTATTAAATTTGGATTATAAACTATATGAAATTATCGTAGTGGATGATGGCTCTAAAGATAAAACATTACAAACAGTAATCGATCATTATCATTTAAAGAAAATTCCTAAAGTAGTAAGAAAAAAAATTAAAACAGAAAATGTAAAAGCGTATTACGAAGGAAATTTAAAAGTAAAATTAACTGTAGTTGCCAAAAACAATGGCGGAAAAGCAGATGCTTTAAATGCAGGAATCAATACTTCTAGTTTTCCCTATTTTTTAACAATAGATGCGGATTCCATTTTACAAAAAGATTCTCTTACGGAATTAGTCAAACCCATCATGGAAGATTCTACAATCATTGTAGCAGGTGGAGTAATTAAG
This sequence comes from uncultured Caryophanales bacterium, assembly GCA_948433085.1. Lineage (GTDB taxonomy): Bacteria > Bacillota_I > Bacilli_A > RF39 > UBA660 > UBA5026. Next base: position 21,657 of record CAOJDP010000016.1, on the reverse strand, counting down.
TTATCGAATGGATTAACCTTCAAGGATGGAGAAATTATCGACTATCATTTACCCAAAAAATATTTAGAAATGATTCAAACATTAGAATACGATCGTACTTTTTTAGCAAGTCGCGCTGTTTTCGATTTATTCAATGGAAACTTGATTGTTTCTGGAGCATTTGGATTATTTAAAAAACAATATGCAATTGAAGTTGGGGGCTATAAAACAAATACAGTAGGAGAAGATATGGAAATTATTTTACGCCTCCATGATTATGCAATCACTACGAAAATTCCTTATCGTATCAAATATGTTCCTGATGCTGTTTGTTATACCCAAGCCCCTAGTAAATTGAAGGATTTTAAAAAGCAAAGAAAAAGGTGGCAAAATGGATTATTTCAAAGTTTAATGTCACATAAAAATATGTTTTTTAATCCCAAATATGGTCTTCTAGGTTTTGTTTCTTTTTTATATTATTGGGTTTATGAATTGTTAGCACCCCTCACTGAAACCGTTGGGCTTGCTTTTATCTTTCTTTCTTATTTTCTAGAATTAATGAATTTAAAGTTTATGATTATTTATCTGGCAATTTATCTTTTATTTTGTACAATATTTACGATTGCAACATTTTTCAATCGGACTTATACAATTAGTAATAAAATCACAGTGAAAGATTTTATTCGCGTTGTTTTTTATGCAATGATTGAGAATATTGGATTTCGTCAATTGGTCAATTGGTATCGATTATCTTCATTTTTTGGCACACATAAAAATAAAATGAATTGGGCGAAAATTACAAGAACAAAAATGGAAGAGTAAGGTGATGATTTGAAAAAGATAGGAATGTCGTTTTTTGCAGCAGTTGTGATTCTCTTTCTGTTATGGAATCCTATTTCAAAAGAGGAGAATATTTTATATTCTTGGAGCATGGATGCTTTAGAAGATACAAGATTAAGGGGTGTTTTAAAAGAACGTAAAATTCGTTTTTTATATCAAGATTTTTCGACGTCTTTTTTGGAAAAAAGCGATTCTACTTTTTTAGAGGAAATGAATGCTTTAGGAGTTGCAGTATATCATTTAACTGGGGATCCTTCTTGGGGACAAGATAAAGATGCGAAAGAAATGAAAGCAGAAATTGATAAGGTAGTCACATATAATAATCAAAATCAATTTTTGTTGGCTGGAATTGTTTTTGATGTGGAGCCTTATTTAAATAATCGTGAAAATTTTGACTTTTCATTGTATGTAGAAGCAATGAAAGAAACTTATCGATATGCCCATGAAAAGGGAATTTATATGGTACTTGCTGCACCTGTTTGGTTTGACACAATTGATGAAAGACTATTAGAAGAACTTGTTTTAAATGGTTGTGATGAATTATCCTTAATGAATTATAATATCAAATATACAAAAGAGAGAATGGAAGAAGAAGTAGAATTTGCGAAGAAGTATAAAAAAAATATAAATACGATTTATGAAATTGATTTTGGAAAAGAAGGATATTTTGCAAGTTATGAGGCAATTGATCATGACTACAAAGAAATTCAAAAAAAGTATAAATATAAAAACTTAAGAAAAGCATATCATTATTATGCAAAAATGAAGTAGAAGTTGGAGAGATTGCATGGTTGGATATTATAAAATAGAAACGAAAATATTAGAACAGTTGGATTTTCCAATCAAAAACATAGAAAATAACATTTATGATTTATGTTGTCCTTTATTTGTTATGGATAAAAAGGATGTACCTGAAAACATACTTTATTTATATGAGACACTAGAAATACCGATTTTAAATGTTACAGAATTGAGAACATATGATAAAAAAGAATATCGTGAATTGGAAGCTTATTTAAAGGTATTTTCCCATTATTTACAATTGAATATTCCCATTGAAATGAGTGAGGAACAAAAATTAGGTCATTTACTTCGTGTAGGAAAATACGCAAAGAAACTTGCAGAGGCTTTACTTCTATCTAAAGAAGAAGTGAAATCAATTTATATTGCATCTTTGTTTCATGATATTGGTAAGTCAAGAATTCCAGAGTCTATTATTGGTAAAAAAGGTAAACTTACAGAAGAAGAATTTTCAATTATTAAAACCCATAGTTCTTTAGCAAGAGAAGTTTTAGGCAATTTTTTAGACGAAACAATATTAGAAATGATTGAAGCACATCATGAAAGAATGGATGGTAGTGGGTATACAAAAGGGTTATTGCCTTCATTAGGTGTGCAAATAATTGGAATTGCGGATAGTTATGACGCAATGGTATCTTCTCGTGTATACCATAACGCTGCTTCAAAAGAGGATGCATTGAATGAGCTATTACTTTGTACTAAGGAAAAAGAAGTAGGTGGGAAAGGAATTCTTTATAATCCCAAGTTGGTAAGAAAATTTATTGAAATTGAAAAAGCTAGTGAATACTAGGCTTTTTTTTGTAAATTACATGAAAATAAAAAAAATGTTACAAAAATAATGATAATTTATGATTGTTTATGATATAATGTAATAGTACTTGAGGTGACAATATAAATGGTAAATTATCAACATGATAAAAACTATATGAAATTAGTAAATCCAATTTTAGAAAATAAAAATTTTAGTCAAATTGATACAATTATACACCATGGAACAACAAGAATGAATCATTCGATTCGTGTTTCTTATTACTCTTATAAAATAGCCAAAATCCTTTGTTTAGATTATAAGCAAATTGCAAGAGCTGGTTTGTTACATGACTTTTACTTAAATCGTACAGTGGATTATGAGAAGAAGAAAGATAAGTTCTTATTATTTACAACAGAGCATCCAAAAGTAGCTGTAGAGAATGCAAAAAAATATTTTGAATTAACAGAAAAAGAGGAGGATATGATTAAAACTCATATGTTTCCTGCCGATTATCGAATACCAAAATATGCAGAAAGTTGGATTATATGTATTGTAGATAAAATAGTAGGTACTTATGAATTTAGTCGAAAATTCAAATATCAATTTACATATGGACTTAATTTCAGTTTATTATTTTTGTTAAATATTTTAAAGTAGGGTAAAACCTATTTTTTTCTTTTTAAAATTATGATATAATAATATCATGTTCTCGTAACTCAGTAGGATAGAGTAATCGCCTCCTAAGCGGTAAGTCGGCAGTTCGAATCTGCCCGAGAACACCAGATTGATAGGAAACTCGAACTTTTTATTCGAGAGTAATAAATATTAACTAGAAGTACCGTCTAGTTTTTTTTGTTATTTAAGAATGGAAGTGGAGAGTTTTTTATGAAAGCAGAATTAAAAATTAGTAATGAACTACAAAAAAGATTGATTAGCTGACATTTGTGATTTTACAGCCATATCCTATGTTTTAAATTTTAACTAGCACCACGCGTTATTCTACTATATTGTACCATTCATTCGTTTTAAGTTAGTGAGAATAAAATGTTTGATATTTTGTTGGAAAAAGGTTGTATAAAAATTTATTCTGAACTTTACTTAAAAAGTATTTATCAAACTAGATAATGATACCTATTAGCATATTTACTTTTATATTGATACAAAAAAGATGCTTTTGTGATATAATAAGAAATTATTCGTGAGGTGAATTCTATGATATTACCAAAGTATGAAGAAATAATTATTAATGATAAACATGAGACAACACGTAGAATTATCAAATTTGACAAACTATCAGTTATGATATATGGAGATGCAAAATATTCTCTTACCGAATTAAAGTATTCTATAAATTCAGGATGTAAAAGAAGAAACATTGATTTATCTAGGTACATAAAGGCTATTAATGACTATTTGGTGAGTCACCCTGTTTATAAAAAATATAAAAATAAACTTGTCAATTTATATGATTTTAATAATGTTAAATCACTCGATTTTAGTGGACTAAAATTTAGTTCTTATGAATTTCAAATTATTAAAAACAAATATCCTAACATTTTTTCTGTTAATACAAAAAAGTGTACTATATATAAAGAAGCGCTAATAGGTTGTTTAACATGCCATTATTATGATGATTCTTCTGACATTATGTCTTTAGATTCATTTAACGGATTTTCTGGAGAATCTATTAGTTTAAATCAAAGCCATATAATTAATATGAATAAAAATGTTTTACACTTAAATAATATTTTAATAAAATTGAGGGGAATACATTTTAATTATGAACATTTTTTTCTAACAACATCTGCTCCTAATTTACAAAAAATTGAAATTCATATCAAACCAGTTTTAAAGGATAAAGACTTATTGTTTATATCTGGGTTATATAATTTAGAAAGTGTACAAATTTTTGCTATTTTATCTAATTATGAACAGTTACAAAAATTAGAAAAATTAAGAGAATTACGGTATGTTTTTTGTTCAAATGAAAATGAACTTGAAACAACCAAAAATAAACGAATAAAAATTTATGAAAAATTGTTATCTAGTAATGCGACAGAAGATCAATTGCAAAACTATTTAATGATGCAGAGAATGATTATTCAAAATAAATTTCAAGATCTACGGCATAAATTATATGTTTCACGCTTAGAGAGGGTAAAATGGGAAAATAAGATTTCTACAAAAGAATTAGAAAAAATTAGAGAAGAATTGATTTTTATATCTAATATGTCTATAGAAAATCATAAAAATATATCTCGGGAAAAAAAGAAATATACAAATTTCGATTCAATGCAAGGACTAGATTTTGATTATACTCCTGACAATGATGAAGAAGATATTTTAATAGATTCTCGACCATTTGAAAATGGAGGAATAAAATATTATATTAAGAGAAAAAAACTAATACTGGAGAAATGATTTAGCAATACTTAAAAAAACACAATTTTTCCTTATTGATTGTGTTTTTCTATTCAATAATATTTTACACAATTTTGAGGGGTAAACTAAAGACTTTTCATTAGAAATTTGGTACAATATGTTTAGTTCGAGAACAAATGTAAACTGGGGAGATGCAAATGGAATTTTATAAAATAAATTATAATATAACAATTACAGATATGACAAAATTTAACTATCCAAACAAAAAAATTGGTGTTATAGTTCATATAGAAGATAAGGATGAAAAAATTTTACTTCAGCAAAGAGGAATCCAATCTCGTGACGAAAATGGGTTGTACGAAAATGTTGGTGGAAGTTTGGAGAATGATGACAAAGATTTCAAATCAGCAATCATTCGAGAGATGAAAGAGGAGATGGGATGTGACGCTAATGTAGAAATTAGTGATGCAATAGGAATTTATCATGTGTGTAAAAAAGATATTAATTGGATATTTATCATCTTTTATGGGAAATATATAGATGGTCAAATCAAAATAATGGAACCAGATAAATGTATGGAATATAAATTTTTTGCATATGAAGAATTACTAAATTCTGATTTAGTAACTGAAAGTTGTAAATATCTGATAAAGAGTATTAGAAATTCAAATAATTAAGATAGATGTAAAGAATATTTAAGCAATACAAAAGAAAAGGTATAGTTTAATTATAACGAATTAAATAATTTTTTATGAAATATATGGTCAAATTTTAGAAAGTTGGTATAAAATGTACTTACAGCACTATTTAGAACAATTAGGGTATTCCCAATTACCCAATTTTTTAGTTAAATACTTAAAAGCTCCCTCCTTACTAAGATTAAAAGATATAGGTTACTTTTGTGGGATGGATTACGCATCAAAAGACATTTATAATTTTAAAGAATATATTAGTCGATATGATCATTCTTTAAGTGTTTGTTTAATTATTTATAAATTAACAAAAAATAAGGAAGAAGTATTAGCAGGTCTTTTTCACGATATATCAACCCCTTGTTTTTCCCATGTTATAGATTATATGAATCAAGATTATGTAAAACAAGAGAGTACAGAAGCATACACTGCACATATTTTAAAAAATGATAAATATTTAATGCAATGCCTAAAAGAAGATAAGATTGATATTGACAATATTATTAATTTTAAAAAATATACTATTGTTGATAATGAAAGACCAAAAGTATGTGCTGATAGAATTGATGGCGTAATTTTAACAGGAATTGGATGGACTAAAAATATTGATAAAAATTACATTTCAAAAATTGTTCAAGATATGTGTGTATTTAAAAATGAATACAATGAAAATGAAATAGGCTTTCAAACAAAAGAGATTGCAGAAAAAGTTGTTGAAGTGAATGAAAGCATAGATATATATTGTCATTCTTATGAAGATAGCTATATGATGCAATTACTTGCTAAAATCACAAAATTAGCAATCGATAAAAAATATATAATGTATGAGGAATTATATTCATACACTGAAAAAAAGTTATTCGAATTATTTAAAAAACAAAATGACAGAGAACTTCAAAAATTAATAAATGAATTTGAAAATAAAAAATTAATTGATATACCTAAGGTAGAATTACCAGAAGTTAAAAAAAGAAATTTAAACCCACTAGTAAATGGAAAAAGACTTAAATAAAATCTTTTATCCCTTATTGAAATAAATTTTATTTGAATGACCATGCAGAAGATGCATATTCTATCATTCAACTTTAAGTTGAGATGCATTCAACTTAAGTTTGCTTGAATATATTTATTCTATTTTATAAAATAGATATAGGAGGAATATAATGAAAAAACAAACAATTATAATTTTAATAGTAGGAATTATTTTACTTACTATAGGAGCATATTTTTTTATTCAAACAAACAATAATGCTACAACAATAACAGACGCAGAGAAATTTGCAAGTGAGTATAAGGAAGTAGAAAAAAACAATGTCTTTGTATATAGAACAGCAGAAGAAATTATTCAAATTATGAAACATGGAACAGGCGTTGTTTATTTGGGTTATCCTGAATGTCCTTGGTGCCAAGCTTATGTGAAATATTTAAATGAAGTGGCAATAGATGTAGGTATCGATAAAATTTATTATTGCAATACCAAAAAAGTCAAAGAAGAAAACATGGAACAGTATAATCAGTTAGTTGAATTGTTACATGGAACACTCGAATATAATGATGAAGGAAAAGAGTGGATTTATGTACCAAATGTATCTTTTCATATTGAAGGAAAAATTATTGGAACAGATCATGAAACTGCGAAAGATACACATAATTTAAAAGATCCAAAAGAATATTGGACAGAAGAAGAAGTAACAGATTTAAAAACAAGATTAAAAAATGATATGAAACCAGTTTTTCAAGCATTAAGTATGTGTACAGATTGTAATAAGTAAAACAAATCCATATGGATTTGTTTTTGGAATTGGTAAAAGATAACTTCTGTTGTTTTGCTTTATTTTATGTTACAATGAAAGAGGTGATTTTATGGGTGTGAAAGGGAGTTTGAAAGATCGAATTCGGTTTTGGAATAGTCATAGAATTCAGAAGAAAAAAGAACGAGAAAAACGAGAATATGAAGAATTGCTCCAGTTTCAAAAAGAAAAACAAAAACAAGGCGTTTATATTCAGATACCTAAAAAAAAATATTCTAAAATTCAAAATTTGATTTCAATATTTTTGGGATTTTGTTTTAGCTTATTTACATTCAATAAAAAAACTGAAAAGAGTAGAAAAGAAGAGCAATTACTGGATGAAATTATTCTATTACAGAAAGAAGGAAAACAACTTTCATCATATGAATCGATACAATTCTATCATCAAAAAGTGGAACAAAAGGAAAAACAAATAATACAAATAAAAAATCCCCAAATTGTATTGGAATGCAACAAACATATCGAACAAATCAAACAAACAATACAAGAACATAAAACTCTGTTTGAATCCAGCACAATCTTTCCACCACCCAAAAAACAAAATGTAATTTCCTCTAACACAAAAGAACAAAATAAAAAAAATTTTCCCTCTATACACCAAAAAAGCGAAAAAAAAGGAAAACAACAATTAGAAAAACCGAAAATACATGTAGAAATAGAAGAAGTACAAAAACCAATAAAACAAGAATCCATTCAAAAAATAAAGTATACTACTATCAACCAAACAATGAACAATAATAATGACATCAGATTAGAAAATGAAGAACAGATGGATATAACTCAATCAATAGGTATTAAAAAATATTTAGTAGAAGCCAATCAAAATTTGAAACAAAAAAAGAAAGATATTCAAAAAGTGAAAGAAGAAATGAAACAAGTAAAATCAGAAGAAGAATTGTATCAATTAAAAATGAAGCTTTTTTGGATTCAATATCAATTACGACATATGGAAAGTGCTTATCAGGAAATCTCTAAGAATAAAGAATTTACAACACTAAAAAATAAAGTTGAATATTATCAAATAGATGATGCGAATCTCCTTAAAAACAATGATATGATTGAAAAATTATTCGTTATGTGTGAACAATTATTAGAAAATAAAAATATAAAAGAACAACCAGAGGTTTCCATGCAAAAAGTAGAATCTAAACAAGAAAAACCAAAAGAAGAACAATCAACGTTTTATTTAGATGTAGAAGATTTTCAAACCTTACGTGCTAAAATATTAGAAGATATGCATAGACAAATGCGAGAATTAAATGAAATTCCCTTACCAACAAAGATTCCTTTGACAGGATTTTTCCAAAAAGTAGTACATTTTATTTCAAATATGGCAGTTGCAATTTTGCCGACTTCAATCTTTAAAAATAAATTAATAGGTGCTCTTACATCTTCCATCATTATGCATAATCGCATACGTTCCATGAAAAAACATTTGACACAAGAACAAGTAGTATACGAATTTGGAGAAAACTTGTTTCAAACAATAAAAAGTAAACAAGATTGCTTAAGAGCAATTGAGATGCATATGACATCTTCATTGTATGAACTTGAACAATTAAAACAAGATTTTATACATAAATACCAAGCTGTTTATCCAACAGAAGTAGATACAATTTTAATGCAGTTTCAGTTTTTAGAAAATCAAATAATAGAACAAGCTACATGGCTTCAAATGCATCAGCAAATACTGTTACGCACAAAACAGAAATATCAAAAAATATTAAAAAAGGAAAAATAGTTAGAAAAAGGAGTAATGTAGTGAAAAGAAGTAAATTTGTTTGGAAACAAACATTTCAAAATTATATGAGTAAAGATCATAATATAGATAGTATTACAATGTTGGGAGTATTTGCACTCATCATTGTAATTGCAGGCATATTTGGGTTTATATATGAGTTTATTTTTTATTATTTCAATGGAGGGATGAAGGAATTTTATTGGCGTGGTGGTAATTTCCTTCCTTGGATTAATATTTATGCAACAGGTTCCATTATGATTTATTATTTAACTTATAAATATAGAAAAAAGCCTTGGAAAATTTTTTTTATCAGTTTTATAGCTTGTGGAGTCTTAGAGTTAATCTCTGGATGGGGCATGGATATTGTGCGTAATGGCAATCGTTGTTGGGATTATAATAATGAGATTTTGAACTTTGGAAATATTGGAGGATACGTTTGTTTTCGAAGTGCCTTTTTCTTTGGTATTTCTAGTTTGCTTTTAATGTATGTAATTGTTCCTATTTGTTTTTATCTTGCATGTTCTTTAGATAAAAAAGTTTTTTTAACCATCAGTATTACGCTTTGCACCATTGTTTTATTTGACGAATTTTATAATTTAGCATTTGCACGAATCTTACAATTACCAAGAGCTTATGATGTATATAAAGAATTAGGTTTTCATTTTGTCACATTTCCTAAAAATTAGATGAAATATCTAATTTTTTTCTATCTATTTCTACAAAATAATTATGAAAACAGTACAACCTATGATAAAATAGAAGAGAAGAATTAGATAGAAATGAATATACTTATTGGTGTGACATTAAGAAATATTTAAAGTACAAAGCAAAACAATACCTATAGAATTTTATAAATAGCAAAAATAAGAAAACTTTATATAATAAAATTGTCCAAAACTATTTTATATGTTATACTAACATACAAAAAAAGGAGACAAAAATATGAATGAAATAATAAAAAAGGCGTTAAATCGTGGTGTTCCAATTGATACCCCAATTGACTTTGATATACTTGAATTTTTAGAGTTATTTGAAAAAAGGAACTTTATGAAGAATATAGAGTTAGCGTAAGGGAAATGGTGAGTCAGATATCCAACATCATTGAGACCTATGGTGGAGAAATTGTAATTCCAACTGTGGCTGTCATTTCTATGGATACAAACAATACTAAAAAATTACAATTTTCAGGAGAAAATTATTTCTGGAATATTTTAAATATTTTATATGGAATTCCTGGTGGTGAGGTAATCAAAATAATTTCTGATAATCAAAAATTTAAAAAATTAAAAGAACAAATACTCAGTATCAAAACACCTACAGAATTAAAAAAACAATTGCCACGATTATATGAATTATATAATGAACAACTAGAAGTAAACCAATTTCTATTAGACATGGAAAAGCTAGCCAATGACAAAGATATACCAATTCATTCGAAATTAGAGAAAGTAGCTAAGATTACAAATAAATTTAAAGAGTTTTATTCTGATTTCAATTTAAAAAGAGAACAACAATTTGCAAAAGATTTTAATTTGTCAATGTACTTGGAAAAAATGGTAAAAGTACTGGAAAATATGGTAGTAAATGCGAATACGATTATTAATATTTACCAAGAATATTCATTAAATTTAAACAGCTTCAATCAAGAAGATGAAGATAAATTAAATTTATATATTGCTGCAAAGTTTATGGAAAAAATAGAAATAGAAGATAACAAACAAAGATATCTGTTTTATCTAACCAACTATTTTAAAGAAAACGTAGAAACAAAAGTGACACGAGTAAATATAAAATTAAATGATAAAAAAATAAATCCTATTATTTTATATCAAAGATATAAAAAAGTATTAGTCGATAATCCTGAATTATTAGCTGTCAATTTTTCTCATACAGACTTCAAAGATATGACTAAGGAAGAAACAGAAGAATTTATTACTGCCTATCTAGCCGAACTTGCTGCCAATTGGGAATTGATACCTAGTAATGATGTATCTGTTGAAAGAGCCGTTCGAAGTAGTGCAAAACGAAACTATAGAAATATTTCTCTAGAAGAAAGAAAGCAAAGAGAAGAAAAATTAATCGATCTTTATATGCAAAAAAAATTTTCTATGATTCCACAGACCCCTATTTTTGAATAAAAGGAAAGCAGACTTTTGATGGATATGTAGGTTATATTTATTCTAATGCGATTGTTGTTTTAGAAAAATTTTATGATAATGCAGCAGAAGCAAAAATTGCAGATAAAGAAGCTATCTATATTATTAGTATGCAGGATTTTTATGAACTATCAAGGTACTCCAAATCCTATTTAATTGCAAATCATTTATGTAAAAGAGTAATTCATAGAGGTTTGTGGCAACAAAGAGTATTAGAATATATCAAAAAAGATACGAGAGAAAACCCTACTGTTGAAACAAATCAATTAGTTGCCAAGAACAAAGTTTATAGGAAAGACAAGACAATCTAAAGAGGAATAAACAGAAAGGATAAAACCATGACAAAAATTATAAAACAAAATCAAATAGATGACACTACAATTCTTGAAATTGCAAATGCTCTAAACACAGGGAAATTAGTTATTTTTCCAACAGATACAGTGTATGGAATCGGAACAAATGCCTATGATGAAGCTGCCTGTAAAAGAATTTATGAAGTAAAAGGAAGACCTGAATATAAACCACTAATCGTTCTAATTTCTGATATTTCTATGCTAAAGAGCATGGTAGAAGAAATCAGTCCATTAGAACAAAAATTGGTGGATGCTTTTTGGCCAGGTCCACTTACAATCAAATTTAAGAAAAAAGATGGAATTTTGCCTGCTATTGTGTCAGCAAAAGATGCTTATGTAGGAGTACGTTGGATAAAAGAAGGACTGGTGTATCAACTCATTCATTATGCAAATGTACCAATTGTAGCTCCTAGTGCCAATTTATCTGGTAGTATGACAGGAATCAAAATAGAAAATATTATAAATGAATTCCGTAATAAAGCAGATTATATTTTAGACTGTGGGGATATAGACAGTGATATTGTGTCAACCATTGTAGAAGTCAAAGAAGAAAAAATAATAGTCATAAGAGAAGGAAAAATAACCAAAGAAGCATTAGCGCAAATTGCTCCTTTAAAAGAAGAATGATAGAAAGAGTGAAAATTATGAAAAATGAATTAAAGATTAAAAAATGTACCAAATGTGGATTGCTTATGAAAGTGATGCCAAACTGCGTTGATAATGAGTGTGAAACCTTATGTTGTGGGAAACCAATGATGGAATTAAAAGCAAATGCAGTGGATGCAGCACCAGAAAAACATGTGCCAATTTATGAAATAAAAAATGATTGTATCGAAGTAAAAGTCAATCATGTGATGGAAGTAGATCATTGGATTGAATGGATTTGTTTAAAAACAGAAAAGAAAGAAGCATTTGTGTATTTGAATCCAAGCGAGGATGCAAGTGCAGTATTTAAAAATGTAAAATCTGGAGTCCTATATGCTTATTGTAATAAACATGGATTATGGAAAACAGAAATAGATAAACTGTAGTAGGAATAAAATATATTGGAGTGATTATATGAAGTTATATAAAATTGGTATTATAGGGATATGGATAATACTATGTTGGCTTGTGCCAGTAGAAGCTGCCTCTTTTGGAATAAATTCTTCTACGAAAGAAGTATTACCCAATGGCGCTTTTACAATCAGTGTAGGAGGAGATTGTATTGGTAGAGTAGATCTTTCAGTATCTAACGGAACTTTGTCTACCAATAGTGTTTGGGTAGAACAAGGGTATGCAAGTGTCACGGTAACAGCAGGAGGAAGTGGGAAAGTAGTTGTAACTGCAACCCCAGCCATAGGCTTCTCAGATGCGGATGCGAATATATATAGCCCTGGTGCTAGAAGTGTGTCAGTAAACATTACCTCTCATAGTAATTCAAATCCAAATAAACCACCAACATCGATTCCAAAATCTGAAAATAATAATTTATCAGAGCTTATTGTGGATCAGGGCGAACTATCTCCTAACTTTAATGAAAACATAACAGAATATACATTAAATTTACCTGCAAATGTGCAACAATTAACCATTAGAGCAACAGCATCAGACGCAAAATCCTTAGTAAATGGAATCGGCGAAATTAATGTATTCGCAGGGAATAATGATATTGCTATTGTCGTAACCGCAGAAAATGGTGCTAGTAAAACTTATATGATTAAAGCTTACGTGGATGAAACCCCAGAGGTTTATTTGAACTATAAAGACGAAAAAGTTGGTTTCATTAGAAATCATAGGGAAATTCCTCTTCCTGAAGGATTTACCTCAAGTGAACATATCATTGAAGGGCATACTGTTTTGGTTTTTTCGAAGGGGAGTATTGATATCATATATGGTCAAAATGAGAAAAATGAAAGAGGATTTTATTTATTTGATAAAAATCAGAATATGTTACAAAGTAAGTTTATACCTTTAAAAATAAATCAAACTAATTTTTTTATAATGGATACAGAAATAAAAAAAGAGGAATTATTATTAGATCAAATATTGATAAATGAAACCCAAGTCAGTTGTTATAAATTTAAGAATGGACCTGAACATTATTGTTTACTCAACGTCCTAAAAGAAGATGGAAAATTGGTGCCATATATTTATGAGTCTACCGAAAATACAATACAATTATATCATGACTTTACACCTTACCTTTCAGTACAGGTAGAAGGTAAAAATCAAAATACAATTATTTATATTTTAATAAGTTTTCTTATCCTTGCTGTTGGAACTATAATATTATTGGTTTTAAAAATAAAGAAGGGGATTTCTAATGAAAAGACAGTTTAAAATTTTATTTCTCACTCTTTTTTTTACATTCATTATTTTACCTCTTGTTTTAGATGTAGGAGATGTAACAGAGAAAACCTATGATAGAAAATTAGTGGCAACGTATTTTGAATCAAAAAGCAATAAGCGTTCTTTAACCAATCTAGCAATATTCATCGAGTTTAGTGATAGTGATGCGAATGTGCTCCACCATTTAGATGATGCCCAGAGTGTAGAAAATGCTTATAAAATATACAATAGCGATGCGTTGTTTGAAATGGATAGTGTCAATGGAATTATTAAAGTACCATCATTTAAAAAATACTATGAAAAAGAGAGCTATGGTCAATTATCCATAACGACTGAAATTTTTCCAAAAGTGAATGGAAAAGTTGTTTCTTATCAAGACCCCCATCCGATAGGATATTATTTAAACTATAACGAAAAAAATCCAATTGGTTATAAAAATAAATCAGAAGCATCAGAAAGGGAAAAAGAACTCATTCAGAATGCTGTTGCTTATGTGAAAGATGAAGTAGAAGCTTCTAAAATTACAGCAGGACAATTAGACACAGATGGTGATGGGGCAATTGATGCCATAACATTTATCGTAGAAGGTCAAAAAAATTTACCTGCTAGTGTTGCATGGGGAGAGTTACTTTGGTCACATGAATCATCGAATACGGGGATTACAGAAAGTATATTTGGGAAAAGCATAAATGCATATACATTAATTTATGCGGATGATTATACAGAAACAGCTGGATTATTTTCACTCAATCGTGGAAACTATGGGACAATTATTCATGAGTTTGGGCATGTTTTAGGCTATAAAGATTTATATAGATATGGAGATTCAAATGCTAAACCAGTAGGATTTTATGATATAATGGGAAACGTGATTGGCTCCAATCCACAAAGTTTTTTAACTTATTTTATAAGTGAATTTCATCCTACACTTGCTTGGCATAATCCGCTTCCAATTATTCAGGAAACTACTGAAAACATTACTTTATATAAGCCAAATTATCTAGACCCAAATGAGAAAAGAGCTATAAAAATCCAAATGGGTGGAAATCAGGAGGAATATTTTATTGTAGAATATCATGAGAAACGAAATACTTATGAAAGTCATAGTGCGGATGAAAGTGGAATCATTGTTTATAGAGTGAACGAAAAGAATAAATATATGGGAAATGGCGATGGAAGCAATCAAGGAAGAAATGAGCATATATATGTGTTTCGGCCAGGGGAAACAGGATTAGGAGCTGGACTAGGAAATTTGTCAACAGCAACATTAAATATGAGAAGACCAATTTTGGGAAAAGAAATGGACTTTAACCATAATACTTTTGATCCGCAATCCATCTATTTTTCGGACGGCTCTAATTCTGGTATTCAGATTCAAGTAATAAGTGAAACCCCTGATACAGTTACTTTTGATGTGATTTTTCCAGAATTTGAAGGGGATGGAACGAAAGATAATCCATATTTAATTGATCAACCAAATGTATTTTTACATTTAATGAGTCTTAGTACTAAAAATAAGTATTATAAATTAACTGCTAATTTAGATTTTAAAGAGGTTAGCAATTATCCTGTGATTTATTTTGAAGGAAATTTAGATGGTAATTATAAAACAATATCCAATCTAAAAACGAATAATTCAGGAGTATTTCACACAATTGGAAATTTTAGCACACCCACAAAAATAGAAAATTTAGTTTTTGAAAATATTACAGTATATGCAAAAAAGGGTGATTATCTAGGTGGCTTTGCAAGCGTTGCAGAAAATGTAACTTTAACTAACATTCATTTGAAAAGCGGAACAGTTACAAACGAAGGAAGTTCATTGAACAGTCTAGTATCTACTGGAGGATTTCTTGGAAATGCAGGGAATGGTATAGTGATTGAAAATTGTTCTTCTAGTTTAAATGTAACTGCCAACACGAATGTAGGTGGATTTATTGGTATCAATTTGAATGCAAAAATCAAAAATAGTTTTGCAGCAGGCCATGTAACAGGAAATAAAAATATTGGAGGGTTTATAGGTCTACAAGCTATTTCTGATTCTATTTATCATGTGCCACAAAATGTTTACTTCAATAATACAAATCAAAATTTGCCAGGTGCAGGAGGATATGCTAGCATTTTTCATAATTTAACTACCTTAGATAGTAATTCTTTATCTAAAGGTATCATAAGTATTAGTAGTTTAAATAACATAGAAATGGGAGTGAATACGAAAAAAAGTCTTCCAATAACTACTACCCCAAATACAAATTTAATTTATAATGTGTCAATTGCACATCCTGATATTTTAAAATATGAAAACAATCAGATAATTGCTTTAAAAGTAGGGACAACGGATTTATATATTGATATTATAATTGGTACTGAAAAAATGCGATTGGTCAGCAATGTAATCGTGACAAAGTCAGAAGAAGTCATTACAGAAGAAGAAGTTTTAAGAAATCTTGGTTTGATGAAAAAAGGAGATTATGTAAATGGTTTTACATTAGGATTGAATGTAAAAGATTTTAAAAAAATGATTTCTAATGGTGTAATATTAAAAAGTTTTAAAAATGCTGCTGGGATTGAAATCAATGAAGGAACAGTAGCGACAGGTATGAAGTTTACTTTATATTTTAATCATAAGGAATACCATTATACAATTGTGATTAAGGGAGATGTCAATGGAGATGGTCTAATTTACGCAACAGACTATGTGAAAGTGAAAAATCATATTATGGGAAAAACAAGTTTAAATGGTGCATATTTACTTGCGGCTGATATCAATAATGATGGAAATATATATGCAACAGATTATGTGCAAATTAAGAATCATATCATGGGAAAAAACGTAATAAAACAAAAATAGTTTTTCCTAGTAAACCTATAGGCTACTATTTTATAGATTGTAAAGAAATTTTTAGGTAAGTTACTATAATTGGTAATAGATAACAAAGAAGTTGAAAAAATTGGACAATAATAAACGACAAAATACATATGCTAGAAAATAGAGAAATTGATGAAAATACTAAATCATTAAAATTAAGAAAAAATGTTTACTAAAAAATATTAAAACAGAACTTAACAGGCTAGAAAGTGCAAGAAAAGAAAACCAATTTTCTAATGAAAGAATTAGAAAGATGCCAACGCTAAACCATACTCCAATAAAACTAAAATTAAGAGTCCTAGAAGTCGAGGATTTTAAAATCTGTTAGAAGAAAAAATAATTCAAGTAATATTTATAGGGAACTTATATAAATTTTTGAAATCAAAATATTTAACATAATGTTTGTAGGCGAAAAAATGGAAGAATTAAGAAAATTACTAGAAGATAAAAATATTAAATATGAAATTAAAAAGTATATCCTAGTGTAAAAGATGTACTTACAGCTTCTAAGGAAATGAACATTAATATTTCTCAGATTATCAAAACTTTATTGGTTATTAAACAAATACTACTTACTATTATTATCTAGTGACAAAAAAGTAAAAAATAATGAATATAAAATGGCAAACATAAACGATATAGAAGGAATAACTGGGTATAAAGTAGGGACTGTAACACTAATAAAGTTAAAATACCTATTATTGTTGATAAAAAAGTTCTTGAGTTAAAAACAATAAGTATAGCAAGTGGAAGAAGAGGTTTTGATATCTTAATAGAAACAAACAATTTAAAGAAATTAATAAATTATGAAATAAAAGATTTAAGTTAAATTGTAAAATTAAAAATTTATTCCGAAAGAAAATCGCATTTCTGCGAGGATTTTATTACAGATTTTCAAAATTTGTAATCTCTATTTTTCTTTGTAAAATCATTTACTTATAGTCTAATAAATAATATAATGAATATAGAGATATGCACGAACTGTTAAGCGTTCCTCATGAGAGTGAGGTGATGTCTATGCGGGAGTGTATTTATGGAATATTTAGTAATGTTAGTTATTCTAATTTTGCTTTTAGATCTAAAACCAAAAAACAAAGACTAAAAAGAAAACGCTTGGCAACTTTGTCAAAGCGTTTTCTTTATCAAACATGATTAGAGACAATGCTTAACCATCCAAAGTTCTACGTATCTCTTTTTTATTGTATGAAGTTTCCTTCATATATATTATAATCTATTTTGTTAATAAACTCAACCATTTTTTGTGATATAATTAACATTACTTAAGACTTAAAGGAAGTGAATAAAATAGAAAATTTATATCCAAAAACTCGTATCAACTGATTGATTACAACGTTGCATTCCCTTTATATAAAAATTTTATATTTACTGTTATTTTTTAAATAATTAATACGAAATGTATTGTAATAAAAAATGAAAGGAGATTAATTATGGCAAATAGAATAGAACGAATAGGCGTGGCTCACATTGAAGAAATTGCAGAACGGAATCATTGGATGTTTCGAGAACAGCCAATGAATGATGTCGGTATTGATGCTCATATGGAATTAACGGAATCTACTGGAGAGTCAAAACAACTTCTTGCATTGCAAATAAAATCTGGTGAAAGTTGGTTTAAAGAAAGAAAGGACAATAATATAATATTTCGAAAAATTAACGAAAGACAATACAATTATTGGACTAAGAATTCTTTGCCTTGTATTGTAGTTTTATATAATCCTGATGATGATATGTGTATTTGGCAAAAGTTAACTGTTGAAACGATTGAAAGAACTAAGGGAGGAAAAGGTTTTTTTGTCAAAGTTCCTTTAACTCAAGTTTTCTTGAATGAACTGTCGAATAAAAAACTTCTTTCCTTTACGAATTTACCGCAGCATATTACAAATTATAACTTTTTGTTATCCCAGAAAAAATTCATGCAGATTATTCAAGATGGAGGCAAAATTAAACTTTATTCAAAAGAATGGGTAAATAAGTGTAGTGGTAAGGGATGTGTAGAATTAATTGTTGATGATGGAAGAAGTATTCAAAAGTATTTGTATCCATATTGGTTTCCTTTTACGCCATATACTATGGTTTTCCCACAACTATTTCCATGGGCAAATTTCTCAGCTGATGCAGATTTTTTTGAGGAGCATGACAAAAGTATTTGGCGAGAATACCACTGCTATTTTGACAAAGAGAATGATGAATGGATAGTTGTAGGAGATACATTTGAAGAGTTTCGTAGAAAATTAAGCCCAATGCGAAGCATTAATCTTTCAGGAGAAGTTGCTGAATATATGATGGAGCTTAGCTTAAATGATTTAGGTAAGTCATTTTTATGTATAGATAACTTTGTTTCACAAAATCAACCTTATGTTGATGCAAGACCAGATGGAGAATGAAAATATGAAAAAAATTAAACTCAATGAGAATAAGAAAAACGCAAAATCAAGCGAAAAGTACGTACTTGATCCAACTGAAAAGTATGTGATTGATATTGAAGAAGAAATGGAATTTCAAATGGCGACGATGACGTCATTTCAAATAATGGGACCCCCTCCTGCACTTAAGAATTATCATGCATGGTTATATGAAAATGGTTTTAATGTGGAATCACCAAATCCGACAAATGAAGTTGTTTCTCATTATTATGGAATTAAATCACTATGGAAAACCGAGTATTCTCAAGGTATTGTTGTAAAATCAGAAAATTGTAGTGACTATTTTATTATTATGGAATGCAGTATTAAGAACAATGGATATAAGCATACACAAGTAATTCTTACTATTGGTGGTTGCATGTGAAATAATTATTTACATGTAGTTATATGAATTAATATTTATTATAATTTTTAAGAAGCAAAGCTTATGATTAAATATAAGGTGGCAATATATATAAGACCTTCTAGAGATGGGAGTTATCGTAATTCTGATTGTAAAGTAAATGAATTGAATAGAGAAATAGTAAATGATTATATTGATAAAGTGATTGTTTATGAAGAAGAAAAAGTTGATTTTTTTATGTAAAAGTAAATTAATAAAAGAATAATGTTGTTATGATATAATTGAATAGTAAAAGGGAAGTGATTCTAATGAGCAAAAATCAAGATGAGGTGTTTAGTAAAACGAGTATCAACTGGTTGATTACGATTTAATTAAGAACACCATTAAAGCCTATAAATAAAGAAAATTATCCAGTTTAGATCTTGCATATTTTAATTAAAAAATAATAAATAATACTAAAAATCTATATAAACATAATAATTTTGGTATTATTTATTATATGAATTAGAAAGGGTATTACGACATTTAAGAACATAGAAAAGAGGTGAATATATGGCAAACAAAATAATTGAAGTTAAAAATATTAAAGTGAACATAACAAATATAAATGATAGCGATTATATTTGTATTTCTGATTTTACCAAATTTAAAGAAGGAAAATCTACATCAGATGATGTTATCAGAAATTGGTTAAGAAATAGAATTACTTTAGAATTTTTAGGTACTTGGGAGTCAATTTACAATCCAAATTTTAATTCCGTCGAATTCGACGGGTTTAAAAGTGAGGCAGGACTTCATACTTTTACACTAAGTGTTACAGAATGGTGTAATAAAACGAACGCAATTGGGATATATTCGAAACGTGGTAAATATGGCGGAACTTATGCTCATAAAGACATTGCTTTTGAATTTGCATCTTCTATTAGTCCAGTTTTTAAACTATATTTGATAAAAGAATTTGAAAGACTTAAGCGTTGTAGAAATGTAAATCTTTATGATGTAAAATTAGAAGATGTGGATGAAATAACAGATATAAAAATAGATAAAAGGAAATCAACATTGGGTAGCGATACTTGGAGTTGGCGGTAATAATGTAAATATCGTTGATCCTGCTAGTGATAAAAACGATTTGTGGAATGCTTATGAATGGAGTAAGTCATCACAATTCAATTATTTTAAGGTAGAATAATGATATTATCATTGATAAAGTTAAATATAGGAATAGCAGTCTTATGTTTTCAAATAAAAAAGGCTATTTCAAAATTCAAGAAATAACCTTGATACATAAAAAAATTTTAAAATATATTTACTTTTTAACGAATAAATATTATAATTTTAGTTAGAAAGGAAATGGACTAAAATGGATTTTTATGATAAAATTTTAAAAATTGTTGAAAAAAATAATGGATATGTTACAACTAAAGAAGTAGTAGAAAATGGAATCAATAAAATATTTTTAACAAATATGGTTAAGAATGGTACATTAGTAAGAATATCAAGAGGGTATTATGGGTTACCTAATTATATAGAAGATGAATATTATAAAATTGCTTCTAAAAGTAAAAATGCTAGATTCTCAATGGCAACTGCACTTTATCTTCATAATCTATCTGATCGTACACCATTAGTATATAATGTTACTTTACCTTTTGGATATAGTGGAGTATTACAAAAGGAAAAAAAGGTAATTCTTAATTTTGTAAAAAGAGAACTACTTGATTTAGGTGTTATAGAAATGACTTCACCTTTTGGAATGAAAATCAAAGTTTACGATATTGAAAGGACAATTTGCGATATTATTAAAAATAAAAATAAAATAGACGCAGAAATTTTTTCTAAAGCATTAAAAGATTATGCCAAAAGTAGAAATAAAAATTTAAGTAAACTTACTAAATATGCTAGAGCAATGAATATAGAAAAAAAGGTAAGTGAATATATGGAGGTTTTATTGTAGTGAACAAAGATAAATTAAAAAGTATTATTTCAAAAAAAGCAAACGGTGATAACAATTTGTCAGTCCAACTTTACCAAATGTATTTTTTTGAACATATTTTAGATAGGCTTTCTAAAAGTAAATATAAGCATAATATCATTTTAAAAGGTGGGTTACTGGTGTTAGTATAGATATATAGACACAAAAAACTTTAGTAATGGTATACTAGGT
>CAOJDP010000015.1 GCA_948433085.1 uncultured Caryophanales bacterium | reverse complement strand
GAACAAATCGATAAACAGAAATTTGTAAGTGCGAAAATACTTGAAATTATAGGTAAATTGTCGAATTTATGGTAAAATTATATTGCAATTATTAAATTTGGAGTTGGTTGATGATGTCAAATTTTGATTTTATAAGTGATAGAAGATTGATGGATATTAAAAATGCTTGTATTGAGGCTGAAAAAGGTTTAACTATAACAGCAACAACGAGCGCCATTATGTCTAGAAAAGCTTTAGAATTGGGAATTAAATGGGTATATGGGATTGACGGAGACTTAAGAATACCTTATCAACAAACTTTAGCGACTTTAATTCATGATAGAAACTTTAAAAATATTATAGATACCAATTTATTGAAAAAAATAATTTATATTCAAAAACTTGGTAATCAGGCAGTACATAGTAATACAAAAATAAAAAAGCAAGAATCATTATTATCATTAAAGAATTTACATGACTTTATATTATGGATAACATATTTATATTGTGATAATTATGTCGAACATAAATTTAATGAATCCATTGTTTCTGATCCTGAAAATAACAAAGTATTAGAAAAAGAAAAATTAGAACTATTAGAAAGATTAGAAGCAAATGAGAAGACAATAGAACAACTACAAAAAGAATTTGAATCATTAAGAAAAGATACTCCAAAAATTAGAAGACAAAAAGAAAGTTCTATTCCATATGATATTAAGGATATATCAGAATTTAATACTCGCAAACAATATATTGATTTAGATTTAGAAATAGCTGGGTGGGAAATTAATAAAAATTTGGTTGAGGAGTTACCTATAACTGGAATGCCAAATGTATCTGGTGACGGATTCGTTGATTATGTTTTAATGGGTGCAAATGGCAAGCCAGTTGGTTTAGTAGAAGCAAAAAGAACATCTAAGGATGCTAGAGTTGGTCAACAGCAAGCTAAAATCTACGCAGATTGTTTAGAAAACAAATATGGGCAAAGGCCAATAATTTTCTTTACAAATGGTTTTGATATTTATATGTGGGATGATTGTATTTATCCATATAGGAAAGTTTCAGGATATTATACACAAGAACAATTACAATTATTAATAGATAGAAGAACTTTAAAAAGGGATTTAAAGAATATATCCATAGATGATAATATTACTAATAGAACTTATCAACAAGAAGCAATTAAAGCTTTTTGTGATGATTTAAATAATCATCAAAGAAAAGGATTGTTAGTTATGGCTACAGGAACTGGTAAGACAAGAACAGCAGTTTCTATAGTAGATGTACTAACAAATGCAAATTGGATTAAGAATGTGTTGTTTTTAGCAGACAGAGCAGAATTAGTAAAACAAGCTAAAAAGAGCTTTAATAAATTAATTCCATCATTGTCTACAATTAATTTGACTACTGAAAAAAAAAATGCAGAAAATGCAAGAATGGTGTTTTCTACCTATCAAACAATGATGAATGCAATTGATGATATAAAAACCAAAGATGGTAAGAAACTATTTACAGTTGGTCATTTTGATTTAATTATAGTAGATGAAGCTCACAGAAGTATTTATAAAAAATATCAAGCTATATTTGAATACTTTGATGGATTGCTATTAGGATTAACAGCTACACCTCGAAGTGACATAGATAAAAATACTTATAAAATATTTGAGCTACAAGATAATGTACCTACCTATTCATATGAATATGAAGAAGCTGTCGCCAATGGTTTTTTAGTTGATTATCATACAATAGAGTGCTCTACTGGTTTTATTAGAGATGGTATTAAATATGATGAATTGTCAGATAAAGACAAAGAAGAGTTTGAGGATACATTTGCTGAAGATGAGGAGATAGTTGATTCTGTAAAAGCATCTGATATAAATAGTTGGCTATTTAATAATGATACAATAGATAAAATTTTGACTGTTATGATGGAAAAGGGATTAAAGGTGGAAAGCAATGATAAGCTTGGTAAAACTATTATATTTGCCAAAAACCATAAACATGCTGAGGCTATTGAAAAAAGGTTTAATATATTATTTCCTCAATATAGTGGTCATTTTGCTAGAGTAATTGATATTCATACAAATTATTATTCATCACTTATAGAAGATTTTTCTGATTGTACTAAAATGCCACAAATAGCAATATCAGTAGATATGTTAGATACTGGAATTGATATTCCTGAAATAGTAAATTTAGTATTTTTTAAGGAAGTAAAATCTAAAGTTAAATTTTTACAAATGATAGGTCGAGGAACTAGATTATGTCCAGATTTGTTTGGATGGGGTAAAGATAAAAAAGAATTTTATATATTTGATGCTTGTCAAAATTTTGAGTTTTTTGATCAAAATCCAAAGGGTAAAGAATCTACAATTGGAATGAGTTTATCACAATTTATATTTCAATTAAAAGTGGATATATTAAAAGAATTACAGAAAGTAGATTACTTAAATGACAATGAATACTTGTGGTATAAAAATGTTTTATTAGATCAACTTGTTGATACTATTTCATCGCTTAATACTTTAAAGTTTGATGTTAAGCAAAAAATACAATATGTGGAAAAATATAAAGATGTTGTGAATTGGAATAATTTAACTGACTTAGCGGTTAAGGAGATAAAGGATAATTTGACTTTATTAATTATGTCAAATGACAATGATGAACCTGCAAAGCAATTTGATCGCTTAATGTTATCTATAGAATTATCAAAAATGTTAAATATGAGATACGAAAGAGAAAAAAGTAGATTGTCCCATATAGGAGAAGGTCTCATAGGATTAATGAATATACCACAAATTGCAGATAAAAAAGATGATGTTCAAAAATTACTAAAAGAGGATTATATTGATAAAGCAGATATTTTTGAAATTGATGGAATAAGAGATTCGCTAAGAGAGTTAATTAAGTATTTGCCAAAAAGAATCAGAAAAGATGTTTATACTGATTTTAGTGATGATATTAATATAGTTGAACATGATGATAGAAAAATTGAACAACAGGATTTATCTGATTATAAGAAAAAAATTAATTTCTATTTGAAAAATCATATGGATAATGAAATTATTAATAAAATTAGAAATAATGAAAGAGTTAGTTCTGAAGAAATTAATAAATTACAAGAAATATTGTTTGCTGATTTAAATTCAAATGAAGCAGAATATAAGATAAACTACAACGATGAATCACTGGTACTATTGGTAAGAAAAACTGTTGGTTTATCTAAAGAGGCAATAGATAGAGAATTTTCTAAATTTGAAAATGATAACGAATTAAATGTTGAACAAACAAGATTTCTAAACCTAATTAAAAATTATATTATGAAAAATGGGGTAATAGACAAACGTATTTTAAATGAAGATCCGTTTACTAATTATGGAAGTATTCTGCAATTATTTGATGGACAAATGAATATAATACAGATTATTATTGCGATAATTGATGTAATAAATGGCAATGGTTGTTTTAAGCAACAAGAAATTTAGCAGAACAAATTATAGAGTGCTATTGATTTCTTTAGAAATCTGTGGTAATATGCAATTATACGGAAGTAATAGTACAAAAGTTTGTCTTGCAAATAGTGGTATATAAAAAGCATTTGTTTCAAGTCAAACAAATGCTTTTACTTTTGTATATGTGGCTGCAACCACTATACTGAACAAAAATCAAAGACTAACAAAAGAAATGTTAGAAAATGAAAAAATTACAGGAGAATATGAATTTAACTATATTCATGACTTTTGTCATTCCTGCTATTATTAGCATAACAGAAAAAAATGACAAAATCAAGCCATTGATCATAAAAAAATTATATTGTTCGAGTTTAGATGCAAAGGAGGTATTAACATATGGCAAAGAAAAAATGTAATAAAACAGTTAGTGTAAAAGCTCATAAGAGATGTAAACCAGGTACACATAAAAAGAAATAAAAATTAGAAAATGTCTAGTGGTTGCAACCTTTCGATATGAGATTACGGAGGAAAAATGTATGAATAAGTTAGATATATTATATGATCATTATAAGGATACATTTGGTATACAAAGAGAAAATGAAAAACTTAGAAATAAATTATTTGTTATATTGTGCATTTGTATATTATTTCTAATGTTGATGACATTTTATCCAAATAATTTATACGAAAATTTTCAAGAATTACTTTTAGAAAAAATGGGCATTAATATAAGATTTGAATTAAAGGTTTTTGAATTGTTTAATTGGTTTATTATTTCGTATTTAACTGTTAGATACTATCAAATCAATTCAAATATCGAAAAAAACTATAAATATATTCATAACATAGAAAATACATTGGATAAGAAATATAAAATTCCGATTTTTAGAGAAGGAAAAAATTATTTAATGAACTACCCTTTGTTTTTACAGTTTTCATATATGTTTTATAAGTATGTATTTCCTTTGTTATTTAGTATTTGTATAACATTGAAGATGTATTTCAACATAGTTAATAAATTAGCAATTTCTTTTCTAATTATTTCTTTTGTTGCTTATCTTTGTTTGCTGATGTTGAATATATCATATTTTATTTTTAATTGGAAATTGCGAAATGGAGGAGAGAAAAATGGCAAGACCAAAAATATGCGTTAGTTTTGATTATGAAAATGATAAAAATTCTAGGAATGCTTTAAGACTTTGGAATGAAAATAAATATATTGATTTTGATATTATTGATAAGACTCCTAGTGAAATAGATACTTATAATATAAGTAGGATAAAAGCTGGATTGACATCAAAGATAAATGAAGCTAATATTTTATTAGTAATTAGTGGTGATTATATTAATAGCCCGCATAAAGATAGAGTAGAAATCGGATGCGTAAATTGGCAAAATTGGGAATGCAAAAAAGCTTTAGAATTAAATAAAAAAATAATTTTAGTTAAGTTAAATAGCTATAATGCTGTTCCTCAAGAGTTGATGGGAAAAGGTAGAGAAGATGTGATTGGCTTAGAGTTAGTTAAAGTTAATAATGCAATTTTAAATCTTATGGTACATTAAAGAAATATTGTCGAATAGTTAATTATTACAATATTTTTAACAAAGTGTTATAATTATTATAGTCACTTGGGAATGTGACTAATAAAACATATAAATATATAGTGTCATTTAGTGTTTAGACACAAGTAATAGGTGAAGAGCCTATAATTTAAAGTTCATATAGAACTGTACATATTTATTCTAACAAACAAGTTTGAATAATATTCCCTTGTTTTTGTTGTGGATTGATATGTCCAGTTCTTTTTATGTGTTCCTAAAAATACTGGTAAAGAAAGGAGGATATAATGGAACTACTAAATTTGATAATCTTATATTGGAAAGATAATGAGAAAAGATATAGAACCTTTTATAAGTTTAGTAATACCAGAAGCAGTATTAGGAGATAATAGATTAACATTTTTAGAAAGAGTATTGTTAATTGAAATAGTGTCACTATGTAAGAAAAATGGATATTGTTGGCCTACTAACAGATATTTTATGGATAAATTCGACTGTACTAAGCCTACAATATCAAAAAGTATAAGTAGTTTATCAAAATATAACTATATTGATATAGAAATCAATAATAGTGAGAAAAACAATTCAAAGAGAATAATTAGGTTATCTAAAGTATTAAAGAAAAGAATAACAAGTATTCAAGAAAATACCAATGCTAGTATTCAAAATAATTTTAACTATTATAATAAATATAAAAATAATAAAAAAGATATATTAAAAGATATTTATTCAGTTGATGAAGAAGGTAATGAATATTGGTATGGAGTAAAAATTGAATCAGAAAAAATGACAGATGAAGAAGTAAAAGAATTAGAGGATTTATTAAAAGATTTCAAATAATAAAGGAGGAAAGAATAAATAATATGAAAAAATTAGTCATAAGTTTAAATGAGGTGGCTTATGTTTAATATAACTGAAACTTTTAAAAATGATTCTCCTAATTTTAAAGAACTGGTATCTAAATATATAAAAAGTGTGATTAATAATGTCTGACATCATAGATGTAATTAAGTTAATGTGTTATACTTTAAGTGGCTTTAATTTGTTATACAAAGTGGAAGGAGAGTAAAAATTGTATAACACTTTAATACAGATGCCAGATTATTATAGAGCAGGAATTTATATAAGATTATCTGAAGCAGATGAAGGAAAATCTTACGAATCAGATAGTGAGAGTGTCCTTAATCAAAGAAATATACTAATGAATTATGTAAAAGAAAAAGGATTTGTCTTTATTGATGAATATGTTGATGATGGTTATTCAGGTACTAACTTTGATAGACCTGGATTTCAAAGATTAATTGATGATATTAAAAGTAAGAAAATCAATTTAGTTATCGTTAAAGACATGTCTAGATTAGGCAGAGATCATATTTTAACTGGTTATTATGTAGAAAATTTCTTTCCTGAAAATGGAATAAGATTTATTTCTATGCAGGAAGGATATGATAATGCTATTAATCAAGCTAGTAATGATTCATCAACATTTATATTTGCTTGTAATGATTATTATAGTAAACAAAACTCTGTTAAAATTCGTAATGTTCTAAATGATAAGAGAAGGAATGGTAAGTTTATAGGTAGTATGCCTAGTTATGGTTACTTAAGAGATCCAGAAGATAAAGGACACTTAATACCAGATCCAGAATATGCACCTGTAGTTAAGAAGATATTTGAAATGGCTTATAATGGAGTAGGATTATCTGATATAACTACTTATTTGAATGATAATAAAATTAAAACACCAAGTAGTTTGAAACGAAAAAATCCTAATTCTAAAGGTAAGTACAACAAAATGTGGACTATTTCTTCTGTTAAAAAGATATTAAAGAATCAGATGTATGTTGGAGATATGGTTCAAAGTACACAGACTAAAGTGTCTTACAAATCTAAAAAGAAAAAGACTTTGCCAAAGAGTAATTGGGATGTAGTACCTAACACTCATGAAGCTTTAGTCGATAGATATATATTTGAAAGTGTACAAAATAATGTTAAAAGAACTATTAAATCCAATATTACCAATCGTGATAAGAGATTATTTGAAAACTTACTATATTGTAAAGAGTGTGGTAATACCTTAACAGTATCTTATAGAAAGAATCATAATTATTGGACTATTAATTGTAATAGGTATTCAAGAGATCCTCGAAGAAGAATGTGTGAGTCACATTTTAGTCCTTATGATAAACTAGAGGAAGCTTTGCTAGAAGTTATTAAAAATACTTGTAAGCAATATATCGATAGTTTAAATATTACTAAACTATCTAAGGATGCAATAAATAGTAAGAAGAAGGATAATCATGTTAATAATCAAATTGATGAACTTATAAAACGAGAAAAAGAATATGTAAGTAAATTAGATATGCTTTATCAAGATAAGTTTAAAGGTGTAATATCTGAAGAAACTTTTACAAGGATTACTAAAGATACAGAAAATTCATTGAATAAGATACGATATGAGATAGAGAAATTACGAAATAATAAAAAAGAAGAAAAAGTAAATAAAAATGACTTAAAAGAGTATGAAGATAAAATTAAGCAACTTGTGGATATTGAAAATCCATCAAGGGAACTTTTACAAGCATTAATAGATAAAATTATTATCGATAAAGATAGAAATGTCGAAATAGTATATAAATTTAGTATATTGAATAATTAACACTTTTTCCCAAGTTGGGAAGAAGTATTACATAAAATGATAAACTACTTATATAAAAAGATAACATTATTTTGTTTTAATGCTATCATAAATAAATGGAATTAATATTACTGTTGATATGAAATTATATATTTGAGAAATATTGTTTGAAAACAGGTGACTATCTGTTATAGTAATTATATAAACGATTACTAAGGATATTATTATTGAAATATTAGTTATTTTTTTAATCATTATGTTTTTATTATCTATATCTTTGGCTATAAATTCTAATAAATTTTTAAGTTTAATCTTAATATTTTTAATAAATTTAAGAGAAAATATACAAATTATATTGATTATTAGAGTAAATGGACATAATATAAAGAAAATTATGTTATCTAAGATTTTTGTTAATTGGTTTTTATATTTTCTAAATAGTGGAAAATCATATAAAATTAATCTATAATATTGATTTTCTTTAACTTGAAGTTTAGAATTTAATTTTGAATTTTTTTCTAATTTATTTGTTATATTTGAGAGTAGGATAAAGAGATTAATAGTAAATAAAAATGTAAATAATACTATTTTTAGTATTAAATATATTATTAATAAAATTTCTTTAATGGTATGTTCAATGGTTGCAAAGGATGTAAAATATAAAGGAGTCACATATGCTGAAAGAAAAACTACGAAAAAAAATGTTGCACTAGTATATGTATAATTATCATCCATAAAATTAGTATTATTGTTTTTATATGTATCAATTAATGATTTTATTAATGCAACAGATGGAACTATGATTAGAATTACAGATAAAATCACTTCTTTTGCTATACATATAGCAATTATAGTGAGATATAAAACGGTTAGAAAAATTGAAGTAATTTTATATTTAGTAATTATATCTGATTCTGTAGTTTGTTTAAAATCCTTTTTAAATTCATTTTTTTCATTTTCTACTATAAATATATAATTAATAACAGCAATTGCAATAATTAAATATTCAAATATTTGATTGTATAAGATAAAATTTAACATAGTAAAACCTCCATAATTTAGTTATATATTCTATCATTTTTGTTAGATATTAACAATAATTATGGATAAATTATAAAATAGTTACACATCGACTATCGCCAGGTGGCGAAGGTGCAGAAGTAATTTATGCTTTAAGAAATGATGATAAACTTGCAAAAAATATATTACAATCATTAGGGAATGCAGGACAAATTGTAAGAACGTATTATCAACGAAGATTACCTAGTGACACATCCAAAGATTATTATTTTATCCATAGAAATACAGGCCGTACACAACCTGTTATTGTGGAATATGGATATATTGATAAACCAGCCGATTTAGCACGCGTTCAAGCAAACTATAAGAAATATGTAGATGCCGTAGTAAATGCAGTAATTGCAACAAAACAGGGCAGTAGTATTCCAGTTATTCCAGGAGAAGGAACAAGTTATATCGTAAAATCAGGAGATAGTCTATGGAGTATAGCAAACCGTTATAACACCACAGTTAGCGCAATTAAAAACATGAATAATTTAACAAGTGATTCCTTATCAGTAGGTCAAGTATTGCAAATACCAAGTGGAACAAGTTCAAATACAGGAACAACGTATACAGTCACATCAGGAGATAGTCTATGGAGTATAGCCAATCGATACAATACAACAGTGGATGCAATAAAAAGTGCAAACAATTTGACAAGTAATACATTATCAATAGGTCAAGTATTACGAATCCCAAGTGGAACAAGCTCAAATACAGGAACAACGTATACAGTCGCATCAGGAGATAGTCTATGGAGCATAGCCAATCGATACAATACGACAGTGGATGCAATAAAAAGTGCAAACAATTTGACAAGTAATACATTATCAATAGGCCAAGTATTACGAATCCCAAGTGGAACAAGTTCAAATACAGGAACAACGTATACAGTCGTATCAGGGGATAGTCTATGGAGCATAGCCAATCGATACAATACGACAGTAGATGCAATCAAACAAGCAAGTGGTATTGTTAGTAACAATCTCTCAATAGGTCAAGTCTTAACCATACCTAAATAATAAACGGATTTCCGTTTTTTTCTTTTGATTTCTTGCTCTTTTTTTTAATTTACTATACAATAAAAGAGGTGATTTTATGTGGAAAATAGGTAATGTTGAAATTCAAAACAAGGTAGTACTTGCACCTATGGCAGGTATTTCTAATAGTGCCTATCGGACCATTATTAAGGAAATGGGCTGTGGATTAATATATGCTGAGATGGTTAGTGATAAAGCAATAGAGTATGGAAATCAAAAAACAATTGATATGCTTTACATGACAGATTATGAAAGACCAATTGCTCAACAAATTTTTGGATCTGATAAAGAATCTTTTGTAGTAGCAGCTAAATATATATATAATAATATGAAACCCGACATAATAGATATTAATATGGGATGCCCTGTTCCAAAAGTTGCATTGCGTGCACAGGCAGGGAGTGCTTTATTGAAAGATGTATTTAAAGTATATGAAATTGTAAAAGCAGTAGTGGAGTCCGTTCCTATACCTGTTACAGTGAAAATTAGAAGTGGATGGGATTCTAATCATATCAATGCGGTAGAAATCGCAAAAACAGTTGAAAAAGCTGGAGCAAAAGCAATTACCATTCATGCAAGAACAAGAAGTCAAGGCTATAGTGGGAAAGCAGATTGGAGTATAATTCAAAAGATAAAAGCTAATGTTTCTATTCCAGTTATTGGAAATGGTGATATCTTATCTTGTTATGATGCAAAACAAATGTTAGATGAAACAGGCTGTGATGCCGTTATGATTGGAAGAGGCGCCCTTGGAAATCCGTGGCTTATACGAGATTGTGTCAATTATTTAGAGAAAAAAGCTGTTCCAATTCAAGTAACGTCTAGAGAAAAACTGGATATGATGATCAGACATTTAGAACTATTATTAAAAACTAAATCTGAAAAGGTAGCAATATTAGAAATGCGGAGCCATGCTGCTTGGTATTTAAAAGGAATTCTTGGTACTAATGAACTTAAAAATCAGATATTCAAAACAAAAAGTGCAGCAGAATTAAAAAAATTAATTATGGATTTTTTGCACACAATAGAAATTTAGAACATGTAATATTTACTTTTAAGTTTGCTTTGAAAATAGGATAAAAATAATAGATTTTCAACTTAGAACATGGTACAATGTAGTTATAAAGAGGTGAAAATATGCGAGAACTTACAGAACAAGAACAAGTTCGAAGAGAAAAAGTAGAAAATATTAAAGAATTTTGTAATCCGTATCCTGATCGATATGAAATTACACATACTTTGAATGCGGCAAGTACACTTCCTGATGGAACGCCAGATGTTTCTATTGCCGGAAGAATTGTATTTATGCGTAAAATGGGAAAGTTGAGTTTTATTCGTATCCGAGACCTAGAAGGGGATATGCAATTAGAATTTAAAATTGATGTAGTAGGGGAAGAAAATTATAGTTTTTTAAAGAAGCAAATAGATACAGGCGATTTTATTGGGGCGAAAGGCGAAATTTTTACAACGCAAACAGGGGAAAAAACTTTAAGAGTACATACCTATGCATTTTTAGGAAAGTCATTAAGACCATTGCCAGAAAAATATCATGGATTAGTAGATACTGAATTAAAGTATCGCCAGCGATATGTTGATTTGATCATGAATGAAGAGAGTAGAAAAGTATTTCTAGGACGAAGTAAATTTTATGCATTTTTACATGATTATTTAAAAGAACATGGTTTTTTACAGGTTGAAACACCAATTATTCAAACAGCAGTATGTGGTGCAAGTGCAAAACCATTTTTTACGCATCATAACGCATTAGACTTAGAGTGTAATCTAAGAATTGCACCTGAAACTTATTTAAAACAATGTATTGCAGCAGGGTTTAATCGTGTATATGAAGTTGCAAAATGTTTTCGAAATGAAGGAATGGATTCTGAGCATTTACAAGAATTCACACAAGTAGAATGGTATGTTTCTTATTGGAATTTTGAAGATAATATGAAGTTTTACATCAAATTTATGAAAGCACTTTTACAAGAATTAGTGGGAACAACTAAAATACAATATCAAGGACTTACATTAGATTTTGGAAAAGAGAATTGGGATAGAATCAATTACTGTGAAGCAATGGAACAAGTATTGGGTTTTGATTTCCTATCCATAGAGAATCCTTCTATCTTAAAAGAAAAAATTATAGCTGCTCATTTGTTTACAGAAGAAGAATTAGCAGAGTATAAATCTTTAAGTCAAATTATTGATTTTGTATATAAGAAAAAAATTCGTGCAGGAATTATAGATCCTACAGTCATTTATAATTATCCGAGCGTATTAATTCCACTTGCAAGAAGAAATGATTGTGATACAAGAAGAATCGATGTATTTCAAGTAATTGCAGCAGGAACAGAATTGTGTAAAGCATATTCTGAATTGGTCAATCCAAAACAACAAAGAGAAGCTTTTGAAGGACAATTAAAGGCAAAATTACAAGGCGATGAAGAAACCATGGATTTAGATGAAGATTTCTTACTTGCAATGGAACAAGGTATGCCACCAATTTCGGGACTAGGATTTGGAATTGATCGGTTGATGATGTTAATTTATGATGTGCCATCTGTTAGAGATGTAGTACTATTTCCAATGATGAAACCAGTTGAGAAGGATTAATTCATATAATCATTTGTATTATAAAATTAAGGTTATAGAATGAATACATGTAATTTTTGTATAAAAACAACAGAAAAGGGAAAATGGATGTTAACTGAGAATAAAAGTTGGACTGTTTATTTGTCTGATGAGCAAGATTATATTGGACGTTGCATCTTAATATTAAAACGTCATTGTGGATGTTTATCTGAACTAACAGATAATGAATGGATGGACCTAAAAAATTTAATTGTGAAACTTGAACAATGTTTTAAATCTATATTAGGTGCAGAGTTGTGCAATTGGAGTTGCTTACTAAATAGTTTTTATAAAAAACCACTTCCTAATCCTCATTTACATCTTCATGTTCGTCCAAGATATAAAAAACCATTTAACTTGAATGGTGTTGAATATATCGATGAGGAGTTTGCACATCATTATAAGTTGAAAAAGAGAAACCAAGTTGGTGAAGAGGAATTAGAAAAAATATTTAATATATTAAAAAAGGGATTAGAATAAATTTACTAGGAGTAAAAAACTTTCCTTAATAGGAAAATTAATTTATTAATATAATTACGAGGTAATTGAAATAAAAAGTTTCAAACTGAAAAAGGAGTAGTATATGCAGCTATTTGTAGTAAGACATGGAGAAACCATTCGTAATATTGTAGGGTTAGTGCAAGGTGATACAGAATCTATGTTGTCTGAAAAAGGAAAAGAGCAAGCAAGAGCGCTCAAAGAAAAACTAAGAGGACAAACATTTGATATTGTTTTATCATCCCCTTTATCAAGAGCTTATCAAACAGCTGAGATTATTATAGAAAATAAGATTCCAATTGTAATTGATGAACGTTTAAATGAACGGGATTATGGTGATTTTGAAGGACATACAAGAGAGGAATTTGATTATGTTAATTATTGGAACTTTGACTATAATTTAAAAGAAAATAATGGGGAAAGTGTACAGCATTTATGTATGAGAATGGATGACTTTTTAAAAGATATGAAAGAAAAGTATAAAGATAAAAAAGTATTGGTTGTGACGCATAGTGGGGTCGCAAGAGCAATTTATTATTGTATTCATGGTATTCCAGATGATGGAGACATGAGTATTATTGATATTCCAAATTGTAACATTATGGAGTATTCTATTTAGGAAAGGGTGAAATATATGAAAGTATTATCGGTAAATGCAGGTAGTTCTACATTAAAATTTCGTTTGTATGAAATGCCTGAACAAAACGTTTTAGCGAAAGGTGCATTTGAACGAATTGGTTTAGAAAATGGAAACTATTGTATTAAAATGGGTAATGATAAAATAGAAAAATCGTTAGATATGAAAGATCATAGTGATGCTGTAAATGCGTTATTGCAAGAATTAGTTGAACAAAAGATGATTCAAAGCTTAGAGGAAATAGGTGCAGTTGGTCATCGTGTCGTGCATGGTGGAAGTAAATATGCAGCTAGTGTTGTCATTGATGAAGAGGTTATGAAAGAAATTGAGGAAATTTCCGCTTTAGCGCCTTTACATAATCCTGCTAATTTAATTGGAATTAAAGCATTTATGAAAGCTGTTCCTGCTGCAATTGAGGTAGCTTGTTTTGATACTGCATTTCATCAAACGATGCCTGAGAAAAATTATCTATATCCAGTACCACATGAATGGTATACAAAATATGGAGTTCGTAAATATGGGTTTCATGGGATGAGTCATAAGTTTATAACGGAAAAAATGAAATCTATCTTGAATAGCGAAATGCCAAACTTAATTATTTGTCATATTGGGAATGGTGCAAGTATATCAGCTGTGAAAGCTGGAAAATGTATAGATACTTCTATGGGATTTACGCCAAATGCAGGAATTATGATGGGGACTCGTAGTGGGGATATTGATTATACAATGATTCAATACTTAAAAAATAAGATGGGTATTTCTTACGAAGAAATTGATTCTATGTTGAATAAAGCCAGTGGTCTAGCAGGAATTGCTGGAAGAAGTGACTTAAGAGATTTAGATGATGCGTTTGAAGCAAAAGAAGAGAAAGTTGTACTTGCTTTTGAAATGTATACAGATAGAATTGCTGAATATGTTGCAAAATATTTTGTAAAATTGGATGGAAAAGTGGATGCAATTTGTTTTACAGCAGGTGTTGGTGAAAATGATGCAATTATTAGAAGGGAAACCTTACATAAACTTGTTTCTTTAGGTATTGTTTTAGATGAAATTAAGAATGAAGAAACTTTATGTAGAAAAGGGACTGAAGGTATTATTACAACTTCTGATTCTAAGATTCCATGTTATGTACTTGGAACAGATGAAGAATTAATGATTGCAAGGGATACTTATAAATTTGCAGCAGAAGTATTAAATTAAGCAATATTTATATGATCAAATGAGCAATCAATTATTTATAAATGGGCAATAGTCCCTTTTTTATTGGCTTTATAAGAAATAGAGAGGACATATGAAAAAATTGGTTAATTCTTTTTATATCCATTATTATTTCCCAACTGTATCTTAAAAATGTCTTTTTATATTTAAAAAAATATAGTATAATGATACTATAGAAAGAAGGAGTTCATCATGAAAATAATGTCAATTAATGCAGGAAGTAGTTCTTTAAAATTTAGTTTATTTGATATGGAACATTCCATTTGTATTGCAAGTGGTTTATTTGAAAGAGTTACTTTACCAAATAGTTTTTATACAATTAAATATCATGGAGAAAATATAAAAGAAGAAATAGAAATGAAAGATCATGCGACTGCTGTTCAAATTCTATTAGACCGATTATTATCACGCAATATAATTCAATCATTAGACGAGATAGAAGGGATTGGTCATCGTTTAGCACATGGTTTTGATAAATATAAACATTCTGTTTTGATTACTGAAGAAGTAATGAAAGATTTAGAGCACTATATACCACTCGCACCTTTACATCTTCCAGCACATATTTTAGGCATTCGTTCAATGCAAAAGGTATTACCAAATATACCTATGGTAGGTGTTTTTGATACTGCATTTCATCAAACCATGGAAGAAACAAAATTTATCTATCCAGTACCTTATGAATGGTATACAAAATATGGAGTTCGTAAGTTTGGATTTCATGGAACAAGCCATCGCTATATTAGTAAACAAATTCCAAGATTGCTTGGAAAAGATGAATATAAAGCAATTATATGTCATTTAGGGAATGGAGGCTCTTTATCTTTAGTACAAAATGGGAAAAGTATAGATACTACAATGGGATTTACTCCAACTGTTGGAATTATGATGGGAACTCGTTCTGGGGATATCGATCCATTTATTGTTCCTTATATTATGGAAAAAACAGGTAAATCACATGATGATGTATTTAATGATTTGAATAAAAATTCAGGTTTTTTAGGTTTAAGTGGAAGATCTAGTGATTTTAGAGACATTTATGCAGGTGTAGAAGCAAATGATGAAAGGTGCATTTTAGCTTTCCATAAATATGTAGATACTGTTGTGAAATATATTGCAGAATATTATGTAGAAGCTTCAGGTGTTGATGCTATCATTTTTACAGCAGGTTTGGGAGAAAAAGCTGCAGTTGCTAGGGAAGCAATTATTGAAAAGCTTGCTTGTTTAGATATTTATATAGATAAAGCGGCAAACAATGTAATTGGTGAAGAAATATGCATTAGTTCATCTGAATCTAAAGTGTCTATTTATGTAGTTCCAACCAATGAAGAATTGATGATAGCAGAGGATACATTAGAAATTATTGGGGAGTAATATGGCAAATCGAATATTAAAAACTATTTATAAGCAAATTAAAAAATATAATACAATTGTAATTGCAAGACATGTAGGACCAGATCCGGATGCAATTGGTAGTTCTGTTGCTTTAAAAGAAATTATTTTCAATACCTTTCCAAATAAAAAAGTATATGTAGTGGGATGTCCTGTTAGTAAATTCCGTTATTTAGGAGTACTAGATAAATTTACTGAGGATATGTATCAGAATGCACTTTTAATTGTTACAGATACTCCAGATTTAAAAAGAATTGATGGAGTAGATGTCAGTAAATTTCCTTATAAAATAAAAATTGATCATCATCCATTTAGCGAAAAATATGCAGATATGGAATGGATAGATGATACTGCATCTAG
This sequence comes from uncultured Caryophanales bacterium, assembly GCA_948433085.1. Lineage (GTDB taxonomy): Bacteria > Bacillota_I > Bacilli_A > RF39 > UBA660 > UBA5026. The sequence continues at coordinate 14,412 of CAOJDP010000015.1, read as the reverse complement.
TGCTTCACAAATGGTAATTGAACTAACACTTTCTACTCCTTTAAAAATGACAAATGAAGCAGCTAAAAAATTATATATTGGATTAGTGGCAGATACCAATCGTTTTTTATTTTATTATACAAGTCCTAAAACATTTCATTTAGTGTCTAGACTAATTGCAGAGACACAATTAGATTTTACAAAGTTGTATGAACATTTATATATGAGGCCTTATCGGGAAATCAAATTTCAAGGGTATATTGCAGATCATTTTACAATTACAGAAAATGGTTTTGCCTATATTTATGTAAAAGAAGATATTTTACAGACATATGATGTGGATGCGGCTACATCTGGAAATATGGTTAACGAATTTAATTATATTGAAGGTGTGTATGCATGGGCTATTTTTACAGTTGATAAAAATAATGAAAACATTAGAGGGTCTATTCGTTCAAGGGGGCCCATTATTAATGAAATTGCAAGTAAACATGGCGGTGGTGGTCATATTTTTGCGAGTGGGGTTCGTCTTCATACTTTTGAAGAAGTAGATGATTTGGTAAAAGATTTAGATGCGGTTTGTAAGCAATATAAAGAAGATATGGAGTAATTTTCCATATCTGTTATAAATACGCTTTAAATGCTTGAATAGATTCTTCTTGAAATTTTAAAAGAGAAGATGCAAGTTTATGAATATTTTTATCCACTTCACCTTCGAAATGATCCAATCGTTTATGAATATCTAAAACGCCCATTGTCATTCCTCGTATTAATAAGTCTGCAATTTTGCTATCACTATTATCTTTGGAAACTTCTATTTGCATTGTAATATTGGCAATCAAAGAAGCAAATATACCAATTGGTTTTGGATTTATTTTGTTTTTCTTAATCAATTTTTCGCTTTCTTTATAAAAATTTTCGTATTCTTTTAAGTTACTTTCTAATAATTTTTTAATTTTATTATCTTTTTCCTTTAGTAGTTTAAGTAATTTCTCACAGGATTTCATTCCCATTTCTGCGCATTCATAAATATATTCTAGTAGTTCTAAGTTTTCGTTCATCTTATCAAATCCTTTCTTACTATAGTATGGAGAAATCTTTTAAAACCATACTTATAAGTTTGGATTGGAAATACCCGAAATAATGCTATATTGATCTCCTTGGGATTGAATGACTACATATAATACAATTAATGTTGATATTAAAGAAATTTCAGAGGCAATGATTTGTAAATTAAAATTCTCTAATTTTTCTCCTTTTATTTTAGCAAGTTGTTTTGTTTCATAACTTGCATATAAAAAAATACAGGTTAGAATAACTACCAATAAACGATTAAAAATAGATAAATTACGATTTTGTTTTTCTGTAAATATTTTATCTAAATTTAAAACACTCATTTTATCATTATATGTAAGAAAGATAGAAATAATTAAACTGCCAATATAAACAATGGTAGCAATTAATTGTAAATCAAGTAGATTTGCTTCTTGTTTTTGTGTATTCATAGTAAAGTATATTAAAAAATGTACATGGATAGAATGATACAGTTCTAAAAAATAGAAGTAAATGTAAAAATTGTGTATAATGGGAGTAGGTGATATTTATGTATGAAACTGCACAGTCAATATTAACAGAGATTCATGAATTAGGATATGAAGCTTATATTGTAGGTGGTTATCCAAGAGATTTATATTGTGGAAAAGAAACTGGTGATATTGATATCTGTACATCTATGTTACCAGATTGTATTGCAGAAAAGTTTAAAGTTGTGGAAAGTCATAAGCAATATGGGTCTTTTGTAATCGAAAAAAATGAAATGATATTTGAAATTACAACCTATAGAAGTGATTTTTATGAAAGCAACCGGTATCCTAAAATTGATTTTGTTTCTACTTTACAAGAAGATTTACAAAGAAGAGATTTTATTATCAATACACTATGTATAGATAAAAAAGGAGTGTTCATTGATTTACTAGGGGCAAGAGAGGATATAGATAAAAAAATAATTCGTACAATTGGAAATGCAGATAAAAAAATAAAAGAGGATCCATTGCGTATCATACGAGCGATTCGATTTGCGATTTACTTGAATTTTCAATTAGACAGCAATTTAAAAAAAGCGATTCAAGATCATAAAATGTTGTTAAAAACATTATCAATTTCAAGAGTTCAAAAAGAGTTAAAAAAAATACATGATTTAGAACAATGGAATAATTGGATTAAGGCACTTGATTTGCAATTATATTTGCCGTAAAATAGAGAATGTTAGGGTGGTTTATATGATGGAAAAAATTATAAATTTATTAAAAGAGCAAAATATACAAATCCCCAAATTATTACTTTTCAACTATAAGAAATTAGCATTAACGGAAAAAGATTTTATTTTATTAATTTATCTTTTAAATGAAAATGGATCTATTTTTAATCCTAAAAAAATAAGTGAAAATTTGAATACCACGTTACCTGAAATATTAGAGTTGGTGGATCATTTATCTACAAATGGCTTACTATCTATTCAGTTACACAAGCAAAATGGTGTACGAGAGGAACAGATTCATTTGGACGGTTTATATGAAAAATTGGCATATCTTATCATCAATGTGGAAGAGAAAACAGAAGTTAAATCAAAAAATATTTATGATTTATTTGAACAGGAATTTGGAAGAACCTTATCTCCTATGGAATATGAAATAATAGGGGGATGGTGTGATGCTGGATTTGAACAGGAAGTTATTATACTCGCCCTCAAAGAAGCTACTTATAATGGTGTATCTAATTTAAGATATATTGATAAAATATTGTATGAATGGAAGAAAAAAGGTTTTCAAACAAAGCAAGATGTAGAAAAAGATCGTGCCAATTACCAAGCAAAAAAGGTTGAGAAAAAAGAATTATTTGATTATGATTGGTTGAATGATAATGATGAATGATGTAATAGAATATTTAGATCAATTAATTCCAAATCCTGTATGTGAATTAGAGTTCCATAAAGACTATGAATTATTAATGGCGGTTATGTTAAGTGCGCAAACAACAGATAAGCGAGTAAACATGGTAACAAAAGTTTTGTTTCAAAAATATCCTTCGTTAGCTTCTTTAGAACAAGCTCCTTTAAAAGAGATTATGGATATTATCAAATCAATAGGAACTTATCATAAAAAAGCGAGCAATATAAAATTAATTGCAGCGTCTTTACTAAAAGATCAAAATGGAGTGGTACCAAATGATCGTACTTATTTGGAAAGTTTACCAGGGGTGGGAAGAAAAACAACGAATGTCGTATTAAGTATTTTATATAATGTCCCATGTATTGCAGTTGATACCCATGTTTCGAGAGTGAGTAAACGGCTTGGTTTTGCCAAAGAAAATGATGATGTGCTTATAATTGAAAAAAAGTTAATGAAAAAAATTCCCAAAAATCAATGGAATAAAATGCATCATCAGCTTGTTTTATTTGGAAGATACTATTGCAAAGCACAAAGTCCAGAGTGTGAAAGTTGTCATTTACAATCCATTTGTAATTATAACCAAAAGAAAAAATAGCTATCACTATTTTTTTCTTTTGAATTATTTTGTGATTAAAGATAAAAAGTAGTTTTTTATACTACTTTAATCTTTTGGTTTATCTGGCTTTTGGGTTTCATCAGATTTTTCTTTTACTACAATTGTTCTTGTTAATGTATCTTTAAACTTTTTGTAAGAAATTGAGTATGTTATTGTATAAGTTTCTGCTTTATCAGTGGTAATATCTTCTAATTTCACTTCTTTTCCAGCTTTATTTTTAATCACTTTGGTAATTGTTGCTTTATCTGTAACATTCGTCAAATCTTCTAATACAGTAACTGCAGGATCAGGCTCTTTATACATTTTATCTCCAACTGTTAGCGTAATTGTTTTTTGACCTTGAAGTTCAATTGTAATGACAGATTCAATTGTATCTAAAGATATTTTTGCTTCCGCTCCATTGCTCATGTTTGCTTTAAAGATTGTATAAGAGGTTTTGACAACATAAGTAGTAGGGGATTTAGTAGTAAGTGGTATTTCTATAGAAGTTTTATCTGTTGTTTTAACGAGTGTTAATTCGCCTTTTGTATCTTTGGAATAAACATTATAAACAACAGTACCCAATTGTGTATTATTTGTGTTTTTTCGATTTGTAATAAGTTCATGAATGCCACTTTCACTTTTTGCAAGGGATTTTGCCCAATTGGTAATTCCTTCTTCACTTATCGCACTTGGATTTACTGCATCCCAATTCAGTGTTAAAGTATTGTTTTTAATAGTGGATTTTAAATTTTGAACATCGGGTAGTGTATTATAACGATCAGATATTTCGGTTGGTTCAGTGCCACGTTTAAACAATTCAACTCTACGCATATTTTCTGGGGTAAATGGACTTGGTAATTTTACTGGTTCTGTTTCTAATTCAATTTCAATTTCAACAACGCCAGCAGGTTTTACCCAATTACTTCCAGTATTAAATATACCTTTACCAACTGCTTGGAATAGTCTTCTATGGCCAATTGAATAAGCATTGCTTGTAAAGTCACAACTTCTTTTTACATATCCATACCATACTGCAACTGCGTAATCTGGAGATACTCCGTTAACCCATAGATCATTGATTGCGTCTGCTGGATAATTTGGGCAGGTGTTAAATACTTCTTGTGGATAATTAGAAGTACCAGTTTTTGCTCCATAGACGGCGCCATTGATATATGCTTGATTATAGAGTCCACCTTGGGCAGAAGATTTTAGTAAGTCTGCCATAATATAAGCAGTTTCTTCACTCATAACTCTTATTTTAGAGATTTTCTTTTCTGTAACTTCTCCTGTATCACGGTCTATAAATTTTGTATAACTATGTGGTGTAATGTAATAGCCACCATTTCCAAATGCTGCATAAGCTGCTGCCATAGTGAGTGGGGATTCTCCATCATATCCACCAATTGAGTTTGGTTCTCTTAGTAATCCATTTTCAGCGATATCAGGATGCAAATTTAAGCTTGTTACAAAATTTTTAATGTTTTCGTTTTTATTTTGTTGGAATGCTTTTAAAGCTGGGATATTACGGGATTGCAATAGTGCTTCTCGTAATGTAAGTAATCCATTATATTTTCTATCCCAATTGTTTATATTTGTTCCTGTGGAATAGGTATATTCTTCATCCATAAATAATTTTGCTGGAGACCAATGTTCATATTCTATACCTGGTCCATAATCAAACATTGGTTTTGAAGTGGATCCAATTTGTTTAATCAACTGTGTTGCATTGACTTGTTGCAATTCGCCTGTTCTGTGACGACCTGCACCAATCGCAACAATTTCCCCTGTTTTTACATCTACAACAGCAATTCCAGCATCGACTGCATCATTTTCCCAATCAAATGTTTCTCCGTTCATAATACTATTAATATGTTTTTGTTTTGTAATATCGATTGTAGTCCAAATTTCCATTGGATATTGATAAGGATTTTTTCCATTTGGAAGTACATCAGGAATTGCAGTATCTTCCATTATTTCAAAAGCGACTGTATCGATAAATGCTTGGAAATCTTCTTGTTCTGTTTCTGGTTTTGTATATAGTAGTTGGTCTACAGTAATTTGTTCTGCAATTTCTCTTTCTTCTTTGGTAATATAACCATGACGTTCCATCAAGTATAAAACTGTTTTTCTTCTTTCTTCTGCAAGGTCAGGATTTCGTTTTGGGTCATATGAATTAGGTGCTTGGAATAGTCCTGCAATCAAAGCGGCTTCTGAGAGATTAATGTCTTTTGCAGATTTGCCAAAATAGGTTTGACATGCTTGTTCTACACCATAAGAACCACTACCTAAGTAAGGTGCATTCACATAAAATTCAATTATTTCTTTTTTGGTATATTTTTTTTCTACTTGGAAAATAGACATATAGATATCTGTAAATTTTCTTGTGATGGTTTGATCAGTGGAAGTAAAGTTATTTTTTACTACTTGCATGGTTAAAGTAGAAGCTCCGCCACCTTTATGTGTAAGTACCTGTTTTATACTAGCGATTAAAAATCTAGGTAAATCAAATCCGTTATGTTGAAAGAAGCGAGAGTCTTCTGTAGCTACAATCGCATCTACTAATACTTCAGGTAATTCATCATATGTAATTTTTTCACGTTTTTCCGCACCTAGTTTTGCAAGTATTGTTCCATCTTTTGCGTATACGATAGAGGATTCTTGTCGATATAAGTTATTTGGATTGAATTCAGGTGCATTTTTAACAATGTAATTTGCAAACATAATGCAAAATCCAACAATACACAGAAAGATTACAAAACCAATAATGAGAAAAATTTTAAGTGCTAGTTTCCATTTTGATTTCTTCTTTTTAGCGTTTTCTTTTTTCTTATTGTTATTTTTGACTAAAGGTTTTGGTTTAGAAGGATTTTTTTTCTTTTGTCGCTCTTTGATAAAATTTGGTAGGAATAAAGTTAAATCTGCAATTCCTACAATACAAAGGGCAAGTAACCATCCAACTGCAAGGCAACCTGCAGTAAATGCAACGAGGCTTACGATTAAAATTACGATATTTTCCTTATTTTTTAGCATTTTTTTCATATAATTCTCCTTTGAAGTAAATTGAATCTACTTGTTTTAAGTAGTCGATTCTTGGATTTAGTTTTTCGTGTATTAAGTATCCTTTTTCTTCTATATAAGATTTTGGAATTGATTTTCGGGTTTCTGTGTGAATAAATTCAAATAATTTATCGCCTTCTAAAAGATAGGTTTCGTTAAATTTAGAAAATCGAATAATAAAAAATCCAATTCCACCATGTTCTATAATTTGTTTCATATGTGTAAGTTGGTGTGGGTGAATATTTTTAAGTGGAAATTGTATCAATTTTGTTTCTTTTGCTTCAAAATCAATATATTTTCCTCTATAAATTCCGTTATAGTCTGTTGTAGAAGGTGTTTTAAAATATGCTTCTTTAATTACTGCTTCTTTTCTACTTGGAAAATCAACTTTTGTAATGGTAATTGGGGTTGGTTTTTTATAAATGACTGCAATATTTTGTTCTCTATAATAGGAATTGGTCATATTAATATCCTCTTCTAAGGACATACCACGATTACCATAATACGTTATTTTTTTGCCATTTTGTTTGATACCTACGGGATAATTCATATCATCACCACTAACATTATACTACAAAATGCTGATTTTTACTATAAAATTTTTAGAACAGACAAGATAAAATGTAAATTAAAATTTAAGTTCTTGTAATTATTTATAGAATATGGAAATTTGCAATTTGGTTTATAAAATAGTAATAAATTTTTTGGAAATGATATATTGTAATTGGGATATAGGAATCTATTATGTATAGGAAGGAGGTATAAGTATCTAACTTTATCATAAAAAATTTAATTTTGATTTCATAAAGTAGTTGATGAATAAACAAAATGCTAAAATGAATACAGATAGAAAAATATGTCTATCTGTATTCTTAATATATCAGGGAATTACAAAGAAATCATAGAATAGTTTGTAAAAAAGATGATAGATAAAATATGCTATTTACAAACGGAGGGAACATCCTCTTTTTAATGGTTGGAAGAAGTAATCTAATAAGAATAAAAATGATAATAGTAGGGAGTTGTATGAAAAGGGTTTACATTAATAGAGTTGTTGGTAGTCATTGTGATGCTAACAATCATCGCATATATTCAACGTCAATGGTATTGAATATAATTTATGTATATTTTGTATGTTTACATGAAAATTATTATTGGATTTATTAAAAAAAGTCCATCGAAATTTTTATACAATATCAAAAGATGTTTATTATATGTATAAAACATTATCTTTCATATATTAAATATAGGAAAGGAGAGTTTTATGGAAGTTTTAGAACAACCAAAAGTTACAAGTCCATATGGAGATAGGACAGGTGGGTTTCATCGTGGAGTTGATTTAATTTCTAAGGTAGGGAATAGAAATGTAATGGCAACTGCAAAAGGTAAAATTATAAAAGTAATTAATGCTTATCAAGATTCCGAAATCATCAATCCAACAACAGATCCAAGCACTCAAAAGTGGGGTGGAAACCGTATTTGGATAGAACATGAAGGTGGGTATCAATCTAGGTATCATCATCTAAAATATAATTCAATCCGTGTAAAAGAAGGCGATGCTGTAGAGGCAGGAGATGTGATTGCAGAAGAAGGCGAAAGTGGATATGCTACAGGAGTACATTTAGATTTTGAAGTTTTAAAAAATGGGGCATATATAGATCCTACAGCTTATGGTTTAGGAGAAAAAAATTTTGAAGAAAAAAATGTACAATATGTAAATTTCCCACCTACAGTTAACAATGAACCAATTACAAGTTGGCGTGTATATCCATTGAATCAATCTCCACGATATGGAAAAAACTTTGATCATGCTATTGGTAAATTAAATCCATCAAAATTTGGCGGAATCTCTTATGAATTAAAAGGATATACAAAATGGAATACTCCAATTATAGAAACACGAGACTTTGGCAAAGTTCATGTTGCCCTAGCAAATCTAGCTACAGTTACAAATACTCCAATCTATGAAGTTTATCAAAAAGCTTAACTGGCTTTTTGATTTTTTGTAGATTTTTGTAAAAAAATGTTATATAATAGAACTATAAGGGAGTGAAAAAAGTGAGAGATTTTACAAATGAAAAAGTTGGTAAAGAATATAATAAATTTAAAAAAATGTTATATATCAGCCTTGTTGTTATTGTGTTAGCAAATTTGGTATTTGCTTGGTATGCAACAAAAAAAACAGTTGCTTTGCATGAATTAATTGTTGGTAATTCTAAAAGTAACACAAAAAGTTATATAGATGTAACAGATGTATCAAGTGCATTTGCTTATTATCCAGGAGAAGTAAATAAATTTTATTTTGTGATGGATCAAGATGATTATATTTACATTGTTCGAATGAGTCAAAGTGACTATAGTAAAATTTCAAAAAGCGTAGATGCAAGTGTTACTTATAAAGTAGAAGGTGCTACAAAAGATACTCCTTCTGACATAAAAAAACTTGCCATTGAAGCATATAATGAATCAGTGGATGAGGAATATCAAATCACATCCGATGATTTTGAAGAATACTTTGGTTCTATTTATTTAGATACTGAAGCAATTGCATTTGATGCAATGGATGTTATTATGGTTATAGCTGCATTTGGGGCATTATTCGGAGTATGTTTTGGACTTTATGGTGCTATTAGTATTTGGAGATTCAAAAGAAAGATTAATAAACTAAGTGTCGATGAAAGAGAAATGATTGACAAAGAGATGAATGCAACAGAAGCGTTTTATTATAAAAACGCACATATGTATTTAACTGAAAATTATATTGTTAACTTTGCTTCTACATTTGATGCAATTGCTTATAAAGATGTTATATGGGTATATAAATTTATTCAACGCAGAAATGGAATAAAAGCAAGTCAAAGTATAATTGTTATGACCAAAAACGGAAAATCTCATACAATAGCAACATTAAGTGGACTTACCAAAAAAGCGAACGATGTTTTTGAAGAAATCTTACAAACTGTAGCACAAAAGAGCACAAATGCAGTGGTGGGATATACATCAGAAAACAGACGTGCAGCTAAAGAAAAAATTGAAAAATAAAAATCCTTAAAAGGGATTTTTTTCATATCTTAAAATTTATTTCATATACTTTATTGGGTGAAAAAATATGATGTGGAAAGTAGGGGATTATGTCACAAGAAAATCCTATCAAAATGACATGGTATTTAAAATAATCAAAATAGAAAATGATATTTATTATTTGAAAGGATTAAATGTACGACTATATGCAGATAGCGAAGAAGAAGACTTAGAAGCTTATGATAGAGAAGAGGATTTGGAATTAGAAGAGCCTTTTTTAGAAAGAATTAAACCAGAAAGTTTGGATCGAAATGATTATTTTTATTTGCCAGGGAAAATCTTACATATTGATGGGGATAATGAATACTTGAGTAGGTGTTTAAAGTACTATGAAGATGCAAATATATGGGCAGCGGGTATTTTAGAAAAAGAGTCTAATATAGCTTGCCGTATTCAAGATTTATTAGAAGAATACAATCCTAATATAGTGGTCATTACGGGTCATGATGCATATTACAGAAAACGGGGAAAAGTAGATGATCTTACCTCATATAAAAATAGTGCTTTTTTTGCAGAAGCTATTAAAGAGGCTAGAAGATTTGAAAACAGTCATGAAAAATTAATTATTATTGCTGGTGGTTGTCAATCTAATTATGAAGAATTAATTAAAGCAGGAGCTAATTTTGCATCTAGTCCTAAACGTGTAAATATACATGCTCTGGATCCTGCCATTATTGCAGCTAAAATGAGTTTAGCAGATGCGACTAAAGAAATTAATTTAAAAGGGATGTTAGATGATACAAAGTATGGAAAAGATGGAATGGGAGGTCTTATTACAAAAGGAACTATGTATGTAGGATATCCAAGATAGGAGGAGTTTATGACGATTGAAAAAGTCAAAAATGAGTTAAATAAACACCTTGGGGATGTGGTAACGATTAAATATAATCTAGGACGTAATAAATTTGAAAAGTATGATGTTGTGATTAAAGAACTTTATAATCATGTATTTTTAGTCGAGGTTAAAAAAATTCATAATTGTTATATTCAGTCTTTTTCCTATTCAGATGTCCTAACTAAGACCATAAAAATCGACTACGAAAAGGAAATTTGAGGATAATGATTGCTTTTCCTTATAAAATGGTATAAAATAAAGTTGTATGGGATATACTGAAGGAGGAAAAAACTTATGAAAATAACATCTGTAAATGTTCATGTAACAGAAAAAGAAGACTCTAGAATGAAAGGGTTTGCATCTGTATTAATCGAGGATTGTTTTGCAGTTCATGATATTCGAATTATCCAAGGAGATAATGGATTATTTATTGCAATGCCAAGTCGTAAAACTGCAACTGGGGGATATCGTGATGTTGCTCATCCAATTACCCCAGAGTGTAGAAAAGCATTTGAAGATGCAGTGTTAGAAGCATACAAAAAAGAAATAGGAGAATAGGACTGGAAACAGTCTTTTTTTCTTGTAATCGTCATAATTGATTTCTTTTCACATATACTTTATCAGGAGGGACAATATGGACAAGGATATCATGAATTCATCTAACCACAGTATTACAATCAATGAACGAAAAAATATTATTATTACTGGAGTAAAAAAGATTGAAAGTTTTGATGATGAAGAGTTTTTATTAGAAACTAACATGGGGTATATCATTATAAAAGGAGCAGAATTAGAAATTATTAAATTAGATACTTATCAGGGAAATGTTTCAATTAAGGGAAGGGTTAATAGTTTTAGTTATATGGAAGGTTCCAACAAAAAAGAAAAAGAAGACAGTGTATTTAGCAAGTTATTTAAATGACATTAGAAATTCAAATTCAAACATTACTGTTCTCCTTTTTCTTTGGAATCTGTTTTTCCTTCTTACTTACAACCAATTATAAAATTATATACCATGAAACAAAAAGCTATCAAATTCTGTCAACTTTTTTGTTTGTATTAGGAAGCATTTTTCTTTATTTTATTGGACTTCGAAAAGTAAATGAAGGTATATTTCATCCATATGCTGCACTTATGATTATTGTAGGTTTTTTATTTGAACACTATCTACATACCTTTCTACAAAAGAGGATTGTTTTTCGAATCAAAAAATGATATACTTATTCACAGAATAGGTGATGTCTATGGTAAAGAAAAGAGTTCCAAAAGCATCCAAACATAGATTGCTTTTTTTTGGAACACTCTCAATTTTCATAATTATATATTTCCTTTTTAGTGTAACTTATTACACCATGGACATTTATAAGTTGCAAAAGGAAGAAAAGGAATTAAAAAATACGCTAAATAGTTTAAAATATGATGAAAAAGGTTTAAAGACAGAAATAGAGAAATTAAAAGATCCTGATTATCTTGCTAGATATGCAAGAGAAAATTATTTGTATTCTAAAAATGGAGAAATTGTAATAAAGCTTCAAAAAGAGGAAAAAATTGAACAAAAAATGCAAGAGAAAAAAGATTATAGATTTATCTTTTTTGGAGGGTGTTTGATTTTACTATTCATCATCGGGTATGTAATTAAGAAAAATAAACAAGTAAAAAAGAACTACAAAAGAGCTTAAAAAGCTCTTTTATAGTTTAAAATCTTGAATAATATCATCATACATGTCTTTTCCATCGTAATATGTTTTTAATTTATAGTTTGTAAATTTTGCGACAATATTAGAAGGAAAAGAACGAACAAGTTTATTATAATCGGTTATAATATCATTATAGTATTTTCTTGCAGCTACAATTTCTGCTTCTGATTCAAATAATCCTAATTCAATCTTTAAAAATTCCTCATGATTTTTTAATTCTGCATATTTTTCTTTATATTGTTGAAATTCATTAATCGCATCATATAATTCACGATCTAATTCAAAATTGGATAATTTTTTAGAACGTAGTTGAATAATTGTTTCTAATATTTCATCTTTTTTGTTGTTGGATATATTTTTAATAATTCCAATTGATTTATTTAGTAAATCAAAACGTTTTCGCAATGTTGTATCGATAAATGCTTCTGCTTCATTAATTCGTATAATATAATTTTGATAATGATTGTAAGTACTAATATACCATATCAGTAACATACAGATTGCGATAAAAATGATAATTCCATATATAATAAAGCTCATGATGATCACCTAGTATCATTATAGCAAAGTTCGACAAAAAATACTAGTTGTTTGGAACAAAATCTGGACTATAGTTGATTTTTTCATCAAATGTAATAAAATCAACATAAATCATAAGCAATAAATACCATTTTCCATCACTTGGATCACTTAAGATAATATGATCACGACCTGATTGTTCGATAATTCCTGAAAATTCTCTGTCTTTAAATTCTACAGAATCAGGAACTGTATAGTGAACATGAATTTGTTTTCCTCGATTTAATCTGAGGATGTTTTCAATGTAGGACTGTTCTAGTGGCATTTGTGATGTATAATTAGGAGCAGTGGTTTGATTTGGAATTGTCATGCCATTTCCTGTATAAATGGGTTGCCCTGGAAAGACATTTTTGTCAAAATAACTGTTATTCATTCTATCATCCTTTCAATAAAGCATATGAAAATAGGAAAAATATATGATATAATAGTAATATTAGAAAGAGGGATTCTATGAAAGTAAGTGTAGGAATATCTGCTCGTCACGTACATTTAACAGAGGAACATTTAAAAATACTGTTTGGGGAGGATGCTCTATTAGAGGAATTAAAGCCGCTTCATCAACCTGCTAAATTTGCTTCTACTAAAACTGTAACCATTCAAACAAAGAAAGCTAAATTTGAACATGTTCGTGTACTAGGGCCAACTAGAGCTTATACGCAAGTAGAAATCTCAAGAACGGATGCATATCAACTTGGTATTCAACCACCTATTCGAGAATCAGGAGATATTTTAAATAGTGCACCCATTACAATTGTGGGACCAGTTGGGTGTATTTCGTTGAATGAAGGTTGTATTCTAGCAAATAGACATATTCATATTACACCTAAGCAAATGGAACTTTATGGGCTATCAGGGTTAAATGAAGTACACGTTTTAGTAGAAGGAGAAAAAGGTGGGATATTAAATCATGTATATTTGAAAATAGAAGAAGCTTCGTATTTTGAATTACATTTAGATACGGATGATGCGAATGCTTTTGGAATTCATAATGGTGATGTTGTTACAATTTTGGAAGGAAATACAAATGATTTTTAAAATATGTGATAAATGTAAAGGTACCAATGTGAAAACATTAGTGCTGAGATTAAAAGAGATTTATCCAGATGCTGTATATGAAATAGGTTGTCAAAATTTGTGTGGAATTGGAAGGGATAAATCATTTGTAATTATAGATCATATACCAATTATTGCGGATAATGAGGATGCGTTGGTGGAAAAAATAAATGTGTATTTAAAAAATAAGTGAAAATAGAGGTTTAGATTTGTCCCAAAATAAAAAAATGGGTTGATGTAATAGCTAGGTAAGAAAAATACAGAATTATTTTTGGAGTGGAAAAGTTGTATCGCTTTAATCCTAAAATGACTAGTAAAAATAATAGTTTTTCATTTTTTAATACAGTTGAAAATATATGATTATTTAGGGAATAGGAATATAGATGTAACAGAATTTATGGATAAAGGATTTTAGGAATAGAAAAGATTCAAAAACAGTATATTACCAATAAAAACTTGTAAAAACCCACATCTTAAATGAAGAAGGTATAACAATGCAGTTTTTAAAAATAGAATCGCGATAGAATAATGCGTTGTGCTAGTTAATTTTAAGGAATAGAAAAATCATTCAAAAAGTGATACTTT
>CAOJDP010000014.1 GCA_948433085.1 uncultured Caryophanales bacterium | reverse complement strand
GAATTATACCCCTAACAATAACAGTTCACTGAACTGTTATTGTTTCGATTAAATAAGTTTTTAAGAATGTATTACGGAATTGTAAAGAAGGAATATAAACAACTGGAAATATGGTGATTTCTATTTCTTAATATGTCAAAAAAAAGACCTAGTGATAGGTCTGCGTTAGCATGTTTTAATATATAAACAAATACATTTTTAAAAAGTTGGAAAAAACTATTGATTTTTATTAGCAAGTTTTATTTAAAATAGATACAAAATTTTAAATAAAAGTGATACGCAAACTTTGTTATCGTTGTAATTTATATGATATTGTGATATTATCTATTCAGAAATGAAGTGATTTTATGCAAATACCAAACTACCAAGAAGCCAAAAAAAGAAACAAGCAAGAGATGCTGGTAAAAACAGAAAACTATATTTTAAAAGAAGATTTAAGAAACCTAGGAAAAGGAAAAACCTATTTCGTTAAGACTTATGGTTGTCAAATGAATGAACATGATGGAGAAAATATCAAAGCAATATTAGAAGAAATGTCATTTGTAGAATGTGAAACTATGGAGGAAGCAGATTTAATCTTGCTGAATACTTGTGCAATCAGAGAAAACGCCCATAATAAAGTATTTGGATATTTAGGTAGAGTGAAACATTTAAAAGCAGAAAGGCCAGATGTTATAACAGGGATATGTGGCTGCATGGCACAAGAAGAAGTGGTTGTCAAAGAAATCATGCAAAAACATAAATATTTAGATTTTGTATTTGGAACACATAACATCCATGAATTACCTATGATTTTAAACAATACGATTGAAACAAAATTACAACAGATTCAAGTATATAGTAAAGAAGGGGATATTATAGAAAATATTCCTGTAAAAAGAGAATCAAAATACAAAGCCTGGGTTAATATTATGTATGGTTGTGATAAATTCTGTACTTACTGTATCGTTCCTTATACAAGAGGAAAGCAAAGAAGTAGAAATCATAAAGATATTTTAGCAGAAGTCAATTGTTTAAAACAACAAGGATATCAAGAAGTAACTTTATTAGGACAAAATGTAAATGCCTACGGGAAGGATTTGAACGAAGACTATACAATGGAAAATTTACTAGAAGATGTTGCTTTAACAGGGATTCCTAGAGTTCGTTTTGTCACAAGTCATCCTTGGGATTTTACAGATCAAATGATTGATGTAATTGCACGCTATGATAATATCATGCCTTATATTCATTTGCCATTACAATCTGGATCTTCCCGTATTTTAAAATTAATGGGAAGAAGATACACAAAAGAAAGTTATTTAGAACTTGCATTTAAAATAAAAGAAAAAATTAAAAATTGTTCTTTAACAACAGATATTATTGTAGGGTTTCCAGGTGAAACAGAAGAAGATTTTAATGAAACCTTAGATATCGTCAAACAATTAAAATATGATTCTGCATTTACATTTATTTTTTCACCCAGGATCGGAACCCCTGCAGCTGCTATGAAAGATGATATTTCGCTACCAGTAAAAGAAGAGCGATTACAAATACTAAATAATCTTGTAAACCAATATGCATTAGAAGCAAATCAGATGTATTTGAATCAAACCGTAAAAGTATTACTAGAAGATGTGAGCGAAAAGAACGAAAGTATGTTGATGGGATATACCGATACAATGAAACTTGTAAACGTGAAAGCAGATAAAATGTATTTAGGAAAAATTGTAGATGTTAAAATAACAGATGTAAAAACTTGGAGTATGGATGGAGAAATGTTACATAAAGAAGTATCCATAGGATAGAAGAAGCAAGAGAAAAATTCATTGTTCAGTAGAAATAAGAATAAGAAAGCATATAAGCTTTTTTATATAATATTGAAAAAAATATATAGGTGAAAAAATGGGATATAAAGATATTAAAACACCAAAACAATTAATAGAATTTATGACCGAAAATATAAAATATGGATTGGTAGACGAGGATGGAAACATATATGGCGCTTGGAATAACAAGGAATTTCAAGAAGCTTGTTGGACAAAATGGAAACTTTCCTCCCCTGAAAGATTGATGAAAGTAAAATATGGTCATTGCTTAGATCAAGTAGAATTAGAAAGAAATTGGTTTTTGAATCATGGATATCCTTTGAAAACATTTTATATTGGATTTGCATTTCCTTATGATAATATTTATTCCAACCATGCCTATTTGGTATTTGAAGCAAAAGGTAAATATTATTACTTCGAACACTCTGATTATAAAAATAGAGGAATACATGAATTTCCAACTTATGAAAATGCGATTCAGGATCAAAAAGAAAAATACATCGCACATAACCAACAACGGAAATCAATTGGCCCTCAAGAATTACAATACTTGTATATTTATGAATATGAGCAACCAATATATGGGTGTACAAGACAAGAATGGAAAGAGTATATTTTAAAAAACGCAAAAAAAGTAGAAAATACAAAAGATAATATAGAAGGCAGGGTGGAATATGTCCTACGAAGAAATAATTAACAAAATGCGATATACATCATTAAATGAAAAATGTAATCATTATATTTTTTCAGAACTCAAAGATTATGAAATAGAAGCCATAATTCGTCAAATTCCTTCCAAAGCCCTAATTACAAATTATAAAGAAGTCAATTTTTCATTTTCTTACACAAAGCAAATGAAGTTTTTATCCAATATTGTTGTAGATATACAAAACTTAGAAATAAAGAATTTATTGAATTTTGTATTAGCCTATTTACAGATAAAAGAAGAACTTCCATTCATAGATCGGAAAAGCCTATTTCGGTTTCGCGAAATTTTACGAAAATATGAAAAATGTATACAGCTCATCGCAATCCTAAAAGAACCATTAGATATAGCAGAACAAAAAAAATTTAATGAACTTTTTATTGTGAACTCTTATTTCTTTTCAATAAATTGTTTATTAAAAGAAAACTGTCAGTTTTCTACTGTTCAAACTTTAAATGACGAAAAATTAGAGGAACAGAAAAATTATCAAAAAATATAGCCTAATTTCATATATAATAGTAATATTCCAAAAGAAAAAAGAATCATCATTTCGATAATTCTAGAAAAGACATCATTTACATCATTTGGTAATTAGAACTGTTATATTTTGTATTAGAATAATTAATAGAATTAGAACTATTATACATATTTTCTAACGTAGTTATCCTTTTATCCAAAAGGGTAATTTGTTGTTCTAAACTATTCATTTGTTGTTCAATTGTGTTAGAGCTTACACCACCTGGAGTCATAGAAGGATAACCAGGTCCCATATAAGGGGGTTGCATCCCAGGCATAGGATATCCCATAGGAGCACCCATTCCTTGATACTGAGGGTAAACAGGATATGCCATTCCACCACATTGTCTATCTTTTTTCATAATTCACACACTCCTATCTAATAAATTATATGCATTTCCCCATAATGTGTGTTATAATTAAGCAAGGTGAAACATATGACAGATTTATATCAATATGAAAAAGAATTACATCAAAAAAATATACATTATATTGGTGGAGTAGATGAAGTAGGAAGAGGGCCATTAATTGGCCCAGTAGTTGCCGCATGTTGCGTTTTACCACAAGACTTTATATTAGAAGGACTTACAGATTCTAAAAAATTGACAGAAAAGAAAAGAGAACAATTTTATCCTTATATCATAGAACATGCGATTGCATATGGCGTTGGAATTGTTGCGCCTGAAAAAATAGATGAAGTGAATATCTACGAAGCAACCAAATTGGCAATGAAAGAAGCAATTGAAACTGTACAAAAGAAAATTTCTTTAGAACATGTCTTAATTGATGCGATGAAACTAGATTTAGATATTCCAAGTACATCAATTATTAAAGGAGATGCAAAAAGTATTTCTATTGCAGCCGCAAGTGTAATTGCTAAAGTAACCAGAGATAATATGATGATAGAATTAGACAAACAATATCCAGTGTATGGTTTTAAAAACCATAAAGGTTACCCAACAAAAAAACATATCGAAGCCATTCACCAGTATGGATTAATAGAAGGATATCGAAAATCATATGGTCCTGTGAAAGAAGTATTGGAGGGAGAACATGTCTAAGATTAAACTGTTAACACACACAGATTTAGATGGCATATTTCCAGTTATTTTAGGTAAATTAGTATTTAAGGAAATAGAGTATGATCTGTTACAAGTAGATGAAGTGGATGATAAAGTAAAAGAGATATTGCCCATCATAGATACTTATGAGCATATTTATATTACAGATTTAAATATTTCCAAAAGTTTAGCAGAAATAATAGAGCAAAATGTCAATTACAAAAATAAAATTACTATATTAGATCACCATATAGGGAAGATAGAGATGAATCAGTTTTCATTTATAACCGTTATAGATACAGATGAAACTGGAACTAAACAAAGTGGAACTAGTTTATTTCATCAATATTTAATAAAACATTATGACACGCCCATTTTACATACCCCTTGTATATTAACTATGGTTGATTATATTCGGAAGGTGGATACATGGACATGGCAAGATAATAAACAATCCATTTGGATTTCTAGACTTTTAGGTATTTTTGGTGAGGATTATTTTATCAATCATTTTTATGAATATGCAAAAACACATGAAACATTCGAGTATGAACAAAAGGATATTTATTTATTAGAAGTAGAAGAAATACGCATTCAAAATTATATTGAAAAAGTAAAAAAGGACATTATTCCTGTTTCAATCGCGGGTTATCAAGTAGGTGTTTTATTTATAGAACAATATACAAGTGAAGTTGGAAATGCACTCGCTACTATGTATCAAGATACTTATGATATAATTGCGATGGTAAAAATGCGAATAGGAAGAATTGGTTATCGAGCCATCAAAGAAAACGTTGATTTAACTATATTCTCACAAAAATTTGGTGGCAATGGACATAAACATGCAGCAGGAAGTTCCGTTCCATCTTTATTAAAACAAGAAATAATTGAGAAAATTTATGGAAGTGAGATGTAAAAGTGGAATTTGTGGATGTACTAGATAACAATGGAAATTTAACAGGAATTGTAAAAGAAAAACAAGAAGCAAAAAAAAACAAAGATTATACACTTGGTGTGCATGTATGGATTAGAAATTCGAAAAATGAAATTTTACTTCAAAAACGAAGTATAAAAAAACATTCATTCCCAGGAATGTGGGATATGACAGGTGGAAGAGTTCGCGCAGGAGAAAGTAGTATTACTGCAATTCAACGAGAAGTTTCAGAAGAGTTGGGAATCCATCTATTAGAACATGAATTTCAATTTCTTTTTCGGTTTCCAGCACAGAAAAATACGAAACCGATGTTTTTAGATACTTATTTATTAACGAAAGATTTAGATATTAGTGAATTAACTTTACAAAAAGAGGAAGTAGAAGAAGTGTGCTATGTGTCATTATCCCTTGTAAAAAATTGGTATCAAGAAAATGAACAATTTGTGAAACAACCCTATTTTTTACAATTGCTAGAACACTTGGAGGAATCAAGAATATGAATGTAAAAAAATTTCAAGTTGGATATTTAAATACCAATTGCTATCTATTAGAACAAAAAGGGATGTGTATTATCATTGACCCTGGAGATGAAGTTTATAAAATTGAAAAGCAAATAGGAAAAAATAAATTACTTGCAATCTTGGTTACCCATCATCATGCAGATCATATTGGAGCATTAGAAGTTTTAGTCAAAAAATATCATATTCCTGTTTATGATGCAAATACTGTGAAAGAACAAGCATATGAAATTGGACCTTTTTCTTTTGAAGTGATCTATACACCTGGACATTCCAATGATTCAGTTACTTTTTATTTTCCACATTATCACTTTATGTTTGTAGGTGATTTTATTTTCAAAGGAACAATTGGAAGAATGGATTTAGAAACTGGAAATAGGAAATGGATGCAGGAAAGCATTGAAAAGATTAAAAATTATCCTGATTATATCAAATGCTATCCAGGACATGGAGAGAATACGACATTAGGTCAAGAAAAAGAAAACAATTATTTTTTTCTAAACGAAATAAAATAATTGTATATTTTAAAGTAAAATGTAATAAGAAAACCTTGTATCATTTCTACAAAGTTTTTTATTTTTTCATTTTTGTGTAATTTTACGGTATGCTTGTGCAATAGAAAGATATTTTCTTTGCTTTTCCATAGTATTTTTTTCTTCCCAAATTTGCTTTTGGGCAATCGGACTTGAAAGAGCAATTTCCTTAGAATCACAATAAGGATATATAGAAAGAATATCTAAATCACTTAATATCTTAACTGCAATATCCTTATATTTTTCTTCAAATTTAGAAGCTATCTCACTCCATTTTGGATGTTGTTTTAGCAAATCCATTTTCGCATGAATTTCATCCAATATCACACTATTGATGCATTCTGCACGTGCTACAACTAGGAAAGAAAGTAACTCTGTTATTGGAATATATGGTTTTTCATTTAAATCTGTATTCATTCAAACCTCCTTAAAATTATTATAATTAGAAAAAAGCAATTCGCCAAGCATAGACATGAAAACTATTTTTTGTTACAATGATATAGGTGATACATATGTTTGTACAAGTATTAGTAGAATTAAAAGCCAAACAGATCGCAAAAACATTTACCTATTCTGTACCAGAAGAATTACAAAAACAAATAGAAATAGGAAAAAGAGTATCTGTACCTTTTGGTCATCAACAATTAGAAGGATTTATCCTCAAATTAGAAAATCATTTTACAGGAGATTATGAAGTGAAAAAAATCATCTCTGTCATTGATGAACAACCAGTTTTGAATAAAGAATTATTAGATTTAGGAAATTACATATCCAAAAAAACATTATGTAACTTAATACATGCATACCAAACAATGTTACCAGTCGCCTTAAAAGCAAAAAAAAATACAAACATATCTAGAAAATACGAAAAATATATCATATGGAATAACAAAAACTATGATGAAAATACAATCACTAAAGTAGGAAGACAAATTTTAAATCGTATGGATACCGAAGAAAAAGTATTAAAAAAAGAACTTGCATCCATTTCCATCTCTGCACTCAATACCTTAATAAAACATCATATTTTAAAGGAAATAGAAGAAGAAACCTATCGCACTGTGAGTCATATAGAAGAAAATATTCCGAAACCAAACCTAAGTGAAGAACAAAAAGCAGTTTTAGACACAATTACAATTGATCAATTTCGTCCCTATTTATTACATGGCGTAACAGGAAGTGGAAAAACAGAAGTATATTTAAGATTAATTGAACAAGTATTGGCAAAAAAAAAAGAAGCCATTGTCTTAGTTCCTGAAATTAGTTTAACGCCCCAATTGATTGCAACATTTCAACGTAGATTTTCGGGAGAAATTGCAGTTTTACATAGCGGCTTAAGTGCAGGAGAAAAGTATGATGAATGGCGTAAAATAGAAAGAAAAGAAGTCTCTATTGTAGTAGGTGCTAGAAGTGCGATTTTTGCACCCTTTACCAACCTAGGCATCATTATTATCGACGAAGAGCATTCTACTACATATAAACAAGAAAATACACCAAAATACCATGCGATAGATATTGCTTTATGGAGAGCGAAAAGATATAATATTCCTGTTGTTCTAGGAAGTGCGACCCCCTCTATTGAAAGCTATACAAGAAGCAAAACAGGTATTTATACCTTATGTACAATGAAACACAGAATTGTACATAACCTACCTGCTGTTACATTAATTGATATGAAAGAGGAAATCCGAAAAGGCAACCCTATATTATCGGAACAATTGCAAAATAAAATACAAGAAAAACTAGAAAAAAAAGAACAAGTGATACTCCTTTTAAATAGAAGGGGGTATACAACCATCAGTACATGTAAAAATTGTGGATATACGCATAAATGTCCAGCTTGTGATATCCCTTTAACCTATCATAAATTAAACAATCGAATGCAATGTCATTACTGTGGTTATACAGTATCTTATAGCAATCAGTGCAAAGAATGTCATTCAATTGGCATGGAACAATATGGAATGGGAACAGAACGATTAGAACAGTATTTAAAAGAACAATTTGCAAACGTAAACATTTTAAGAATGGACAATGATACAACAACACAAAAGGGGAGCCATCAACGGATGATTCAAGATTTTGCTGAAGAAAAATATCAAATTCTAATTGGAACGCAAATGATAGCAAAAGGTCTCAATTTTCCCAAAGTAACTTTAGTGGGTGTTGTGAATGGGGATAGTACACTAAACATTCCAGATTTTAGAAGCGCGGAAAGAACATTTGATTTATTGTCACAAGTAGCAGGTCGAGCAGGTCGTTCAGATTTAAAAGGAGAAGTCATCATTCAAGGGTTTCATATTGACCACTATAGTATACAAAAAGCTGCAACACATGATTATATTGGATTTTATCAAGAAGAAATGAAAATTAGACAAACTTTACATTACAGCCCTTATTATAGTTTATGTTTAATATCCCTTAAATCAAGTAATGATGTAAAAGCATTAGAAGAAGGAAAAAAAATTGTTTCTTTTTGGAAGCGAAAACAGTTAAAAAATTTAATTATTTTAGGTCCAAGTTTTGCATCCATTCCTAAAATTAATCGAATTTACCAAGTACAAGTAATTTTAAAATATAAAAAACTAGAAGAAATATATACTTCTTTACAAGAACTTCAAGAAATCTATAGAAATCAAAGAGGAATTTTATTAGATATTGATTGCAATCCAATGAAACTTTGAAAAAACATATAATCATTTGGAAATGCACAAATAATATAATGATTTATGAAAAATTAACCATTAATATTTATAGATATCCCTTTTTGCCTCTGATTCCTTTCTCATTTAGTTCACCAATAAATAAGTAAAAGAATTATAAAATGAGGAATCCTAACATAAAAACAATCCCATAGACAGAAATAGGATATCGTTATAATATATGCAAATTTTACTACAATTGCATTTTTTTCTGTTATAATAAATATAGGTGAAATATATGGCAAAAATTAGAGTAATGGATGAATTACTTGCCAATAAAATTGCTGCTGGAGAAGTAGTAGAAAGATGTGCAAGTGTTGTCAAAGAATTAGTGGAAAATAGTATAGATGCTAAAAGTAGTGAGATCAAAATTGATTTACTTGAAGCAGGTACTGTTCAAATCAAAGTAAGCGATAACGGAATTGGAATGGACAAAGAAGATGCAGTTATGGCCTTTGGAAGACATGCAACCAGTAAATTAAAAAACGAAGATGATCTTTTTCATATCATGACATTAGGTTTTCGAGGAGAAGCACTAGCGAGTATCGCAAGTGTAAGTAAAGTCCATTTGAAAACCTGTATGCAAGATATAGGAACAGAAGTTGTAATTCACGGAGGAAAAGTACAAAAAATAGAAGCTTGTGAAGCAAGAGAGGGAACAATTATGACCATCGATAGTTTGTTCTATAATACACCTGCTCGACTCAAACATATGAAAAGTTTATATACAGAACTTGCAAGTATTACTGACTATGTTAACAAAATTGCCCTATCTCATCCTGAGATTAAATTTGTTTTGACCAATAATAACACTACTTTATTAAATACAGATGGAAGTAACCAGTTATTAAAAACCATATCTGCTGTTTATGGAATGGATATTGCGAGAAAAATGATAGAAGTCAGTATAAATGATGAAGACTATAGTATAAAAGGATATATGTCGTTACCTGAAATCCATCGCTCTAGTCGAAACGGCATGGTAACAATCGTCAATGGTCGCGTAGTTCGTAATATGGAGTTAAATCGAATCATCAACGACAGTTATCACTCCTATAAGCCTGACAATCGTTATCCTATTGTTGTATTTGAAATAGAAGTAGACCCAACTTTGGTGGACGTAAATGTACATCCAACAAAAATGGATATCAAATTTTCTAAGATGGAAGAATTACAAGCACTGATGCAACAAATGATTCAAAAAGAATTACAGAAAAAAACATGGATTCCTGAAGTAGAGATTGAAGAGCCTACCCCATATGTAAAAGAAGAAAAACCACTTTATCAAGAACAAACTTTATCGTTAAATCGAGTAGCAGAAACAGAAGATTATGTAGTGATTGATGATGCTGAAAAAAAACAAATAAGCCCATTATTTCAAAAAAAAGAATCAAAAGTAGTAGAAGAAAAAAAGAGACTCCCTGAGCTCTATCCTGTAGGACTTGTTCATGGAACTTACATAATTTGTCAAAATGAGCTTGGAATGTATTTAATGGATCAACATGCAGTGAAAGAACGAATTAATTATGAAACATTCAAAAAGAAACTAGGAAATCCCGGAAAAGAAAGCACATCTTTATTATTTCCAATGACTTTCGAATTTGCTAGCAATGACTTTATTATACTAAAAGAACATTTTGAACTTTTGAAAAACATGAATTTTGATATCGATGAATTTGGAATGAATTCAATTATTGTCAAAGCACACCCTACATGGCTTCCTAAAAATTATGAAAAAGATGCCACTTTCAAAATTATGGAGACATTACTAGAAGTAGAAAAAAACTTTTCCATTGAAAAGTTCAATGAAAAAATTGCGACAATGATGGCATGTAAATTGGCAATCAAAGCAAATGAAAATATAACCGAATTGGAAATGGAACAATTGATTCAAGATTTAAGAAATTGTGACAATCCATTTCACTGCCCACATGGAAGGCCAACCATTATATTTTATTCCAACTATGATTTGGAAAAATTATTCAAACGAAGTGGCTTTGATTCGCCAAAATGGTAATATTTCACAAAATTATCATATTTACATGTTAAACTAATCTAGAAGGTGATAATATGATTTGTCCAAAGTGTAAAACAAAAGCAAAATGGAAAGATAAATACTGTGAAACTTGTGGAGCAAAACTACAACTAGCACTCCCTAAATTAGAAAAGAAAACCAAACAAATTTTAATGGTTGTATTTGGGGTGTTGATTTTAATTACAGGGATTTATTGGATAGGCGATTATTTCACATCTCCCAGTATTATAGCCAAACGTTATTTTGAAAAGATAATTCATAATGATATTAGTGGCATTTATAAAGAAATACATATGAAAGATTCTACATTTGTATCTGAAACAATATTACAAGAAAAAATGGATACATTTGAAAGCGTGGATACCTATCGTGTGATTTCTTCTAAAACAGATGGAAGAGAAGCAACTGTTATAATCGAATACTATTTAGATAATGACCCAAAGGCGTATCAAGTATATGTTTCTTTATATCGGAATTACGGAAAGAAATGGATAATTTATCCAAATTGGAAAATCGATAGCGCTATACTTGCGGAAAATGTTGTTTTTGAAGTTCCAACAGGTTCTAAAATTACAGTAGATGATGTTGCGTTAGATGCATTTCAAAATTTAGAAAAATCTGATGATGCTTATACAATTTATCAAATTCCTAAAATGATAGCAGGCGTTTATCAAGTAAAAGTAACACTTCCAATCGGAACTGAAATCAATAAAAAAGTAAAGATTGAAGATTCAAAACGCTTTACAGTAGGAGATTTAGAATTGTCCTTAGAAAACAGAGCCACCATAGAAACTGCTGCTTTGCAAACTTTACAAACATTATATGATGGTGCAACTCAAAATCAAGCATTTGATACAATGCAAGAAAATTTACCTGCGATTAAAAGTCCTGCCCAAATTGGGAAACGATATCGTACTTTAAAATCAAGTTTACAAAATCAAAGTGTTACATTTACAAATGTTCGTATCGCAAGTGTCGAAGTAATAGATGCTTATTATAGTCAAAATGGTAAGTTTACAACTACCATAGAAATGATTCATCATGATACTTATACTTACGAAAAGAATGGGGAAGTAATTACCAATGAAAAAACAGATCGTACCTCTAAAGTAACAATGATTTGGGATGAAACATTACAAATTTTAGACTTAGAATGGAAATAACTTCATTTTAACAAAGTAAGGAAATTGGATGATGCTATGGCCTAATCCATTCCCTTGCTTTATTTTTGAATTAAAATTTATTCAGATTATCCATAAACATAACTTTTTTTCTTAATGATTGTTTTAAGGATAATGCAACAATTTGAATATGTATTAGGTATTTACTGTATCTGTCCTAGCAGTAAAAGTTTATGCGCAAATCTATTCTATATTTTTCAAAAATGTAAGAAAACATTAGAAATGGTTAGAACTATCCCAGTTGGATTGTGATGATTGAATTGAAAAAGATAGACTAATGCAAGATTTTTTGATATAATGTATTTGTCTTTTCATGTATAAAAAGAAAGGAGTCTATATGAGTAAAATAAAAATATTTAGTCTAGGTGGACTAAATGAAAATGGAAAAAATATGTATATTGTCGAAGTGGATAAAGACATATTTGTATTAGATGCGGGTTTAAAATATGCAGATGATAAAATGTTAGGCGTAGATTATATTATTCCTAATTTTGATTATTTAAAAGAGAATAAAAAACGAATCAAAGGAATTTTCGTAACACATGGCCATGATGGACAAATGGGAGCAATACCAGATATTTTAGGAGAACTACCAGATATTGATATCTATGGAACAGCGTTTACAAACGAAATTATCCAAAATGAACTAAATGATGAAGGCATTAAAAACGTGCAATTACATACCATTGTACCACATAAAAAAATTAACTTTGGTGCTGTTTCTGTCTTTCCGATTTCTTTGACCCATTCGGTTCCAGGAACTGTGGGATACGTCATCAATACAAAAGATGGAGCCATTGTATATACAGGGAACTTCGTTTTTGATCAATCCATGATGGGGGCTTATAAAACAGATATTGGAAAATTAGCATATGTTGGGAAACAAGGTGTGCTATGTTTAATGAGTGAATCCTTATATGCAGATAGAAGAGGATATACCTCTCCAAACAATAGGACCACATCTATCATTAGAGAGACATTAGATCAAAGTAAAGGAAGAATTTTATTTAATATATTTCAGGCACAAGTGTATCGTATTCAAGAATTATTCAATGAAATCATGCATACAGATCGTAAAGTAGTGATTATGGGTAAAAAAATGGAAGCAATTATCCATAAAGCAATTGATATGAAATTTATTGAGTTTGATAAAAAAAGAATAACCAATATTCATCATATTCATGATGAAAATATTGTTATTTTAATATCAGATGAAAGAGAAAAACCGTTTTCCAATATTACAAGAATTATTAGGGGATATGATAAATTCATTAAAATAACACCAGAAGATACAGTCGTTTTTGCATCACCAGTCTATGAAGGAATGGAAAAATCCGCAACCAAAGTATTTGATGATATTGCAAAAATAGGAGCAAATTTAGTGATTATTCCAACAAAAAAATACCTAGGACATCATGCATCCAGTGAAGATTTGATGATGATGTTAAATTTAATGAATCCTACTTATTATTTTCCAGTAATTGGAGAATATCGTCATCAAGTTGCTAATGCGAAAGCTGCTATTACAATTGGATATCCACAAGATAATGTTTTACTCCATTTGAATGGAGAAGTTGTAACTTTAATCAATGGAAAGTTAAAAGCTAACAACGAAAAAATTAAAGTGGATGATATTTTGATTGATGGAAAAACAATAGGAGATATTGGGGAACTGGTATTAAAAGATAGAGAATTACTTAGTGAAAACGGAATTGTGATCGTAAGCGCAACATTAGATCATACAACCAAAGAAATATTAGCAGGACCAGAGATATTAACAAGAGGATTTATATATGTGAAAGACAACATTGATTTAATTAAAGAATCAGAAAAAATATCTTTAGAAATCATTCATAACAATACCAAACCCGCTTATGTCGATTTTAATAAAATTAAATCTGAAATCAGAGATAAACTGGGCAAATATTTATATCAAGAAACAGAATGCAAGCCTATGATTTTAGTGGTAATCCAAGAAGTAACAGTATAAATAAACATTTATAGATTATAAAATTTTGTGAAAATAGAGATATAGAAAATACATTTTTGTGTATTTTTTTCTTGTCTTTACATATACTTGTATGGTACAATAAACATGGCTTTTTCAAATAAGCACATTATGAATTGTAATGCCAAGTGCCTTATGGTGGTGTTATTTCGAAATAATGGAAGCAAATAACAAAAGGAGGAATGAAATATGGCAGTAGTGTCAATGAGTTATTTACTAGAAGCAGGTGTTCACTTTGGTCATCAAACCAAAAGATGGAATCCAAAAATGAAAGAGTATATTTTTACAGCAAGAGATGAAATCTATATTATTGATTTACAAAAAACAGCGCGTAAAATTGAAGAAGCATATGTAGCTTTAAAATCAATTGTAGAACAAGGTGGCAAAGTTTTATTTGTAGGAACGAGAAAGCAGGCAAGTGAAGCTGTAAAAGAAGAAGCAACTCGTTCAGAATCTTACTATGTATCTGAAAGATGGTTAGGTGGTACTTTAACAAACTTCAAAACCATTCGTAAACGAGTAAAAAGATTAGAAGAAATCGAAAAAATGGAACAAGATGGAACATTTGATTTATTACCTAAGAAAGAAGTAATTGGATTAAAAAAAGAATATGACAAATTGAATAAATTATTATGTGGTATTCGTGAAATGACAAAATTACCAAGCGCTTTATACATTGTAGATCCTTCAAAAGAAGATATCGCAATTAAAGAAGCAAGAAAATTAGGTATCCCAGTATTTGGTATTGTAGATACAAACTGTGATCCTGATATGGTTGATTATGTAATTCCTGGAAATGACGATGCAATACGTGCAGTTAAGTTAATTACAGGTGTTATGGCCAATGCAATTGTAGAAGCAAATGGCGGTAAAATTGTAGATTACATCAAAGAAGATGATAAAAATACTGCAGAATCTATTATGGAACGTGCTGTAGAATCTGTAAAACGTAAAGAAGATAGACCAAAAAGATTTGATAACAAAAATGGTCGTAACGATAGATTTCATGGAAACAAAAGAAACAATGAAAATAGAAAATATCCTGAAAAATCAGAAGTAAAAAATGAAACTGCAAAAGAAGTAGTTGTAGAAAAGAAGGAAGAAGCCAAAGATTTATCTACATTAACAGTATCAGAACTTCGTGATATGGCAAAAGAAAAAGATGTGAAGGGATATTCAACAATGAAAAAAGCAGAGCTTTTAGAAGCTTTAAAATAGAAATAAGATGAGAAATCATCTTTTTTAGAAGATAAAGGAGGAACTTATGATAAGTGCAAGTTTAGTAAAAGAGTTGAGAGAAAAATCAGGCGCTGGAATGTTGGATTGCAAAAAAGCATTAGAAGCGAACAATGGCGATATGAACGCTGCTATAGATTGGTTAAGAGAAAAAGGAATTTCAAAAGCCGCAAAAAAAGCAGATCGTATTGCTGCAGAAGGCCTTGCTAGCATATTAGTAAAAGGAAATGAAGCAGTAATTGTGGAAATAAATTCAGAAACTGATTTTGTTGCAAAAAATGAAGAGTTCACTGGAATGGTATCTACGATATTAGAAACTTTAATGAATGGAAATGCATCCACAGTAGAAGAAGCTTTGGAATTATCTACAGAGGATGGAACATTAAATGATTTAATTGTAAACAAAACTGCGCAAATTGGTGAAAAATTATCTTTGAGAAGATTTGTTAAAGTAAGCAAAACAGATAGTGAAACATTTGGAGAATATATCCATATGGGTGGTAAAATTGCCGTTTTAACAATTATTGAAGGCGGAAATAGTGAGGTAGCAAAAGATGTAGCAATGCATGCAGCAGCTATGAAACCTACTTATGTAAAGCGTGAAAATGTTCCAGCTGCAGAAGTAGAAAAAGAAAGAGCAGTATTAAAAGAACAAGCTATCAATGAAGGAAAAGCAGCAGAGATTGCTGAAAAAATGGTGGAAGGTCGTATTAAGAAGTTCTACGAACAAATCTGTTTAGAAGAACAAGCTTTCATCAAAGATGGAGATATTTCTGTTGGAACTTATGTAAAAAATAATAATGGTACAATCATCAATATGGTTCGTTATGAAGTTGGTGAAGGAATGGAAAAAAGAGAAGAAGATTTTGCTGCAGAAGTTGCAAAACAGATTAATGGTTAAGAGAGAAATCTCTTTTTTCGATGAATTGAGTAATAAATACGAGGAAATTTCTATGAATAAAATTGATAGCAAATAATTTATGAAAAAATGTTTAAAATACAATACTTTTAAAATTATGATTGCAGATTCTAAAATAAAATGTTATAATGAATTTACTTGAAAATCAAATAAATCATAGAGTAGTTTGTAAACAATAAAATTGCTATTTGCAAACGGGGGGGGGGTATATCCCTTTTTTTATTGAAAAGAAAAATAAAGTAATAATATACGATGGAATAAAGAATAAAAAGAAATACATAATAGGAGTAGGAGTGTTATAAAATGAGAGAAAGAATAAAAAGAAATATAAAGTTTATAATGGGAGTAGTAGTAGGAATCTGCTGTTGTAGTATGGCAGTCTATGCAAGCTATCAATATGTAGCAAGCGAAGTATCCTATTCACCTGCGGATAAAAATTGGAACGTAAACAGTGTAGAAGAAGCATTGAATGAACTACACAATCAATACCAAGAGAAAGGAAATGGATATGGTGTGAGAAGAAGATTGGATGCAGTCACAACCTCGTGGGAACGTGTAGGTGCATCAGTGGGTTTATATGCAAATGCGCAAATTGGAACAACGCCCGTCAAAAATGACTTTGATACCATTTATCCATGGAGTGATATGATTAGTTACAATTATGATACAGATACCAAACAGATTATAGCGTATTATGGAGAAGAGAATTTCACATTTACGCCAACAGGCAATGTAGAAGTATTAACGCGCATACCAGAATTTTATTACAAAAGATACCAAGATGATACTTATGAGTATGTTTATATTTCGAAAGAAGCAAAAGAGGGCTATACCAAAAGTGAGGAGTTTAGTGTTGGGAGATATACCATGTCAGGGAATGCAACGAGAGTGCATAGTAGGAGTGGAGTATTACCTTTAACGAATACAACCATAACAAACTTTAGAACTTATGCAAGAAACTTAGGAGAAGAGTTTAGCCAACTAGATTATCATTATTTTATTTTACAACTACTTTATTTAGTGGAGTATGCAGATTATAATGTACAAAATAAACTAGGATTAGGATATACCAATAGTTCTCATACAGCACCAATCCAAAGTGGAGGATGTGACGCATTAGGAATGCATTCTGGAAGTGTAGATGGAACAGACAATGGCTCAGTGCTTTATAGAGGGATTGAAGATATCTTCGGAAATATATGGCAATTTGTCGATGGCATCAATATTAAAGATTATCAAACCTATATTTGTTATGATAAAAATCAGTATGAATCCAATAAATTTGATGGATGTTATCAACCAATCGGTTATATGAATTCAAATATTACACAAGCATGGACTTCTAAATTAGGCTATGATGCGTCTTATCCTTTGGTTGCATTTCCAACAGAAACTAAGGGTAACGCAAATTCTTATATTAGCGATGCATACTGGATAGAACCAGGGTCCCATATTTTTTTCGTAGGAGGTAGTTTTGAAACCAATTTAAGGGCAGGAACATGGGCGATTCATACGGGTCATGATGCATCATATCGTACAGCTCATATTGGATCACGCCTTCTGAAAACAAATTCCAACACATAAAATTCGTATAAAAACAATTGACATGCATACAATAAAATGGTATATTATTTACGGATTTAATCAAGATTTACTTTAGTAAATCTTTCATTAAGTTGTAAAATGAAACACCTGGAAGTGTGGAAAGGAGGGAATAATATGCCTACAATACAACAATTGGTAAGAAAAGGAAGAAATGCAAAAACCAAAAAAAGTAAATCACCAGTCCTTGGAATTGGTTATAACAGTCGTGCAAAGAAAAACACAGATCAAAACTCACCACAAAAACGTGGAGTTTGTACCCGTGTTGGAACAATGACTCCAAAAAAACCAAACTCAGCATTACGTAAATATGCACGTGTTCGTTTAAGTAATGGTTATGAAGTAACTGCATATATTGGTGGGGAAGGACATAACTTACAAGAACATAGCGTTGTATTAATTCGTGGAGGACGTGTAAAAGACTTAATCGGTGTTAGATATCATATTGTACGTGGTACATTAGATACTGCAGGAATCGATAAAAGACGTCAAGGACGTTCAAAATACGGATCAAAACGACCAAAAGCTGGAAAATAAAAAAATAAATAAAACAAAGGAAGGAGGTATATTATGAGAAAAAGACGTGCTGTGAAAAGAGATGTTTTAGCAGATCCAATATACAATTCAAAATTGGTTACAAAACTTATTAATCAAATTATGAATGATGGAAAAAAGGGAACTGCTCAAAAAATATTATATGGTGCATTTGATATAGTCAAAGAAAAAACAGGACAAGATCCAATGGAAGTATTTAATAAAGCCATGGAGAATATTAAACCTGCACTTGAAGTAAAATCACGCCGTGTAGGTGGAGCAAACTATCAAGTACCAATTGAAGTAAAAGCAGACCGTAGTCAAGCATTGGCCCTTCGTTGGTTAGTAAACTATTCACGTTTAAGAGGTGGACATTCAATGTCTGAGAATTTAGCAAACGAAATTATAGATGCATCACAAGGAACAGGTGCAGCTGTAAAAAAACGTGAAGATACACATAAAATGGCAGAAGCAAATAAAGCATTTGCTCACTACCGTTGGTAATAAGAAAGGAAATAGAATATGGCTCGTGAATATAGCTTAGAAAATACACGTAATTTTGGAATCATGGCACATATCGATGCAGGAAAAACAACCTGTACCGAACGTATCCTATTCCATACCCATAAAATCCATAAAATTGGTGAAACCCATGATGGTGCTTCACAAATGGACTGGATGGAACAAGAACAAGAACGTGGAATTACAATCACTTCAGCCGCTACTACAGCTTTCTGGAAAGGTCATAGATTAAACATTATTGATACCCCAGGGCACGTAGACTTTACCGTTGAAGTATCTCGTTCACTTCGTGTACTAGATGGAGCAGTTGCTTTACTAGATACACAAGCTGGTGTAGAACCACAAACTGAAACTGTTTGGCGTCAAGCAGACGAGTTCAAAGTGCCACGTATGATTTTCTGTAACAAAATGGATAAAATGGGAGCAGACTTTGAATACTGCTTAAAAACAATTAAAGATCGTTTAGGCGTAAACTTCGCTCCAATTGAATGGCCAATCGGTGCAGAAAGTGACTTTAAAACAATCATTGATTTAGTTAACATGAAAGCATACAAATATGATAGAGGGCAAGAAGAAAATGCTGAAGAAATTGCAATTCCAGATGATTATCTTGCCATTGCAGAAGAAAAGCGTAGTGCACTCATAGAAGCTGTTGCTGAATTTGATGATGAATTAATGAATAAATACCTAGAGGGAGAAGAAATTCCAGTTGAATTATTAAAACGTGCAATCCGTAAAGGAACACTAGCTGTAGAATTCTTCC
Source organism: uncultured Caryophanales bacterium (assembly GCA_948433085.1). Classification (GTDB taxonomy): domain Bacteria; phylum Bacillota_I; class Bacilli_A; order RF39; family UBA660; genus UBA5026. The sequence goes on along the minus strand of CAOJDP010000014.1, from coordinate 11,863 downwards.
CAGTTATGTGTGGAACTGCATTAGGTAATACAGGTGTCAAATTATTATTAGATGCTGTTGTAGATTACTTGCCAGCTCCATCTGATATTCCATCTATCAAAGGTGTTGATATGGACGGCAAAGAAATCGAAAGAAAACCTTCTGATTCAGAACCATTCAGTGCTTTGGCATTTAAAGTTATGACAGATCCATTTGTAGGAAGACTTACATTTTTCCGTGTTTATTCTGGACACATTACAGGTGGTTCTTATGTAATCAATGCAACAAAAGGCGAAAAAGAAAGATTGGGACGTATCTTATTGATGCATGCCAATAATCGTACTGAAATTTCAGAAGTATTTGCAGGAGATATTGCAGCTGCTGTTGGATTTAAAAATACAACAACAGGAGATACTTTATGTGAAGAAAAACATGCATGTATTCTAGAATCAATGGAATTCCCTGAACCTGTAATTGAATTAACAGTAGAACCAAAATCAAAAGCAGACCAAGATAAAATGGGAATTGCATTACAAAAACTTGCTGAAGAAGATCCAACATTCCGTGCAAGTACTAACCATGAAACAGGACAAACCATTATTGCAGGTATGGGAGAACTTCACCTTGATATCATTGTGGACCGTATGAAAAGAGAATTTGGTGTAGAAGCCAATGTAGGACAACCACAAGTATCTTACCGTGAAACATTAACACAAGCCGCTGAATGCGAAGGAAAATACATCAAACAATCTGGTGGTCGTGGACAATATGGTCATGTATGGATTAAATTTGAACCAAATCCAGATAAAGGTTATGAATTTGTTGATGCAGTTGTTGGTGGAGTCGTTCCTCGTGAATACATTCCAGTAACCGATAAAGGATTACAAGAAGCTATGAAAACTGGTGTTTTAGCTGGATTCCCTATGGTGGATGTAAAAGCTACACTATTTGATGGATCATACCATGATGTTGACTCATCAGAAATGGCTTATAAAATCGCAGCTTCTATGGCTTTAAAAGAAGCAAAGAATAAATGTAAACCAATCTTACTAGAACCAATCATGAAAGTACAAGTTGTTGTACCAGATGAATATCTAGGAAATGTTATGGGAGACATTACTTCAAGAAGAGGACGTCCACTTGGTCAAGAATCTAGGGGAAATGCACTAGCAATCGATGCAATGGTCCCACTGTCTGAAATGTTTGGATATGTAACAAGCTTACGTTCTAATACACAAGGACGCGGAAATTATACAATGGTATTTGACCATTACGAAGAAGTACCAAGAAATATTGCTGAAGAAGTCATTAAGAAAAATGGTGGAAATTAAGAAGTAGGGAAGTAGTTTCACTACTTTCTCTACACAATTTGTTTCAAAAATAAAAAGAAAACAAAGATTAGGACTTGCTATTTTTTAGCAAGTAATATAAAATAGAATATGTAAGTAAATAAAAGGAGGAAAAATTAATATGGCAAAACAAAAATTTGATCGTTCAAAACCACATGTTAACATTGGTACAATTGGACACGTAGACCACGGTAAAACAACTTTAACTGCGGCAATTACAAATGTATTATCTAAAAAAGGATTTGCAGAATTTGTAGATTATGCAAACATTGATAAAGCTCCAGAAGAAAGAGATCGTGGTATCACAATCAACACTTCACACGTTGAATACCAAACTGAAAATAGACACTACGCTCACGTAGACTGTCCAGGGCATGCTGACTACGTAAAAAACATGATTACAGGTGCAGCACAAATGGATGGAGCAATCTTAGTTATTGCTGCAACAGATGGTCCAATGGCACAAACACGTGAACATATCTTATTATCACGTCAAGTTGGTGTACCTCGTATGGTTGTATTCATGAATAAATGCGACATGGTTGATGATGAAGAATTATTAGACTTAGTTGAAATGGAAATTCGTGAATTACTAAACGAATATGGATTCGAAGGAGACGAAACTCCAATTATCCGTGGATCAGCACTTAAAGCACTTGAAGGAGATGCTAAGTATGAACAAGCAATCCTTGATTTAATGGATGCAGTAGATAGCTGGATTGAAACTCCATTACGTGATACTGATAAACCATTCTTAATGCCAGTAGAAGATGTATTTACCATTACTGGACGTGGAACTGTTGTTACAGGTCGTGTAGAAAGAGGACAATTAAAACTTAACGATGAAGTGGAAATTGTTGGTTTGAAAGATACTAAGAAAACTGTTGTTACAGGAATTGAAATGTTCCGTAAACAATTAGACTATGCAGAATCAGGAGACAATGCTGGAGTATTATTAAGAGGTGTTGCTCGTGAAGAAGTAGAACGTGGTCAAGTATTAGCAAAACCAGGATCAGTTACTCCACACAAGAAATTCAAAGCACAAGTTTATGTCTTAACCAAAGAAGAAGGTGGAAGACATACTCCATTCTTCTCAAATTATCGTCCACAATTCTATTTCAGAACTACAGACGTTACAGGTGTTATTGAATTACCAGCAGGTGTTGAAATGGTAATGCCTGGAGATAATGTTGAAATGACAGTTGAACTAATTGCTCCAATTGCTATTGAAAATGGAACAAAATTCTCAATCCGTGAAGGTGGTAGAACAGTTGGTTCAGGTAATATTTCAGAGATTGTTGAATAAAAATGAAAAGAACTTGTTAAAAGTTCTTTTTGTTTTATAATATATTTATAGTCTTTTTGATATATTTTGAAAGGTAAAACAAAAAAATGCAAATGCATTTATTTTTTTAATATATTCCTAAAAGGTAAACTATTTCTATACATAAAATAAAGTGCATTGTTTGTAATGAACTCCATATCCCCCATATATTCCATAATCGCTGCATGAAATCCTGTCTTAAATAAATTTAAACCTTTATAAGGATTTTTTTGTAAATCGGGATTCGTCATACCACCTAAATTAAATTTGAAAAATCCTTCTCTTTTATATTTTTTACACAATTCCCATAATAGGTAATGTTTTGCGTTAAATTTCTTATATTGAAAATCATAACCATCCATTAATAGATAAACTTCTTTATAATTTCGAATCATAAGAGTGGAAGCAAGTACAATACCATCTGGATAATTCCTTAAAAGATTTGTGGCATAAATAAGTTCTTTTTGATACTGATCAAATAATTTGTCAGACGCAATTTTTTGATTTAAATATTTCTCTCTTGTACTATCTTTACTATTAGTAAGTTTTTGCGTTAATTTTAAACAGGTCTCTTCTTGTAAATGATACTTCTTTGTAATCACTTTTAAATATTCAGCAGTATTTAATTTTGCATAATAAAAATCAATTTTATTTTCCTTTTGAAAATAACGATAACAATCTTCAAAATATCGTAAATCCCTCGGATATTTCTTTTTCGTTTGCAGATATAAATAATGCAAATCTTCTACAGTTCCTATATGAATGGATATTCCATTTCTTTCAGCACCTCTAATTTTTGTTCGAAACTTTTTGCAAATATTTTGAAATAATTGGTATTCTGGAATTTCAAGGTCAATTATAGCTTCATATCGTGGTTTTAAAGCTTCAAAAAAATGATTATAACCTAAATGTCTATATCCCAGTTTTTTAAAAGAATCAAAAATTTTATCATAATTAGAATCTTTTCTTGTTAAATGTTTCCAAGGCTCATGTGTATATCTTAAAATATATGGATTTAGCTTAATTGCAATTACATTTCTTTTTCCTAAATATTTTCTAATCTCTTTTGTAAAAAATTGAAACAATTCAAAATGAGAGTAATCGAGCAAAAATCCACGTGGTGCATAGGCATATTTAAAATTATGTGCTTTGTCAATTAAAACTAATGTAGCAGCTACAATTTGTTTTTTTTCATTAATGATACCTAAAAATACACTTTCAAATCCTTGATTTTGCATCACAGAAGCATAATATTCAGTTTGATAAAATGAATGAGTAGAAAAATAATCAGAAAATCTTGTAAATTCAGTTGCAGTTAATTCTGTTAGTACCATAATTCCCACCTCACAATGTATTTATTATACCAAATATTGTTATAAAAAACAAAACAATTGCATATTTTTTTAAATGATGCTATGATAATAGAAATGGTTCAGGGGGATTTAAATGATAAAGCAAAACACCAAAACAATATATACTTATTATTCTAAGTATAACAAGAACTTAGTGGATCTTATATATGAAATTTCAATGTCTCATACAAAAATGATTTTTATAAAAAAGTGGGGCCCATATTTGAATGGAAGAAATAAAATTGTTTTGAATGAAGAAGAAAGAAATTTGTTCAATAGACAAGCTTATGATTTTGAAAATAAGCTTATAGAAGCACAAAATTTAAAAAATAAAGGTTATACGCTAAAACAAATCAAAGCATATTTTAAAGGGGAGGCTACCATACAAGCACCTAAAAGAAAGAAAAGTATATATGATTATTTTTTAGAATCAGAAAGATTGTATGTAACACAAGCGATTGAATGGTATAAAAATTATAAAGATGCATATTGGACAGTGATAATAAAATCATATGGTAAATTTTATAATTGTTACAAAACGGGTAGTCTAACAAAAACAGAAGAGTTACTTTTAGATTATATAATAGGAAGTGATTTACCTGAAAAAGTAAATTTGTTAAAAGTAGGTTACGTACCTATAAACCAGCAAGGGAAGAAGCGAAAAAAAAGCTTTTTTGCATATGGAGAAAAAAGGGAATTACTAGGTAAAATTGAACGTTGGAAACAAACAAAACCAGAATACATTTGTTTAATTGAAAAATTATATGGTTCAAACTATGATAATTTAGATAATTATGTAGGATTGACAGAAGAAGAGACAAAAACTTGGAATTCAATTGTAAGAGAATTATATTTTATGAAGAAAAATAAACAAGTAAAAAAAATACACACGGATACAATCTATCCAAAAATGGATAGCTTTGCATTGGAAAAATCATTATCCTATTTAGATTTCTTAATTTTGTCAACACGCAGTAAAAGACAAGATTTATCTGATGAAGCATTAGCAAACTACTTAATCATTACTATGGAGCAATTGGATAGTTGTTATATCAGGAATCTTCATTTGTTTGAATCATCCATTCCTGAAATGATTAAAAGACTAATTAAAAGAAATAAAAATAACATAGAACGCATCTTAAAAGAATCCTATTTAAAATATTTTTTGCCTTATTTGACAATTGAAGAACAAATTTATTTACAAGCGAAACTACATAGTTACAACAATTCCAATTTAACAATATCAAAAATTGCTGAATATATGCATATTTCCAAAGAAATCTTAAGCGAATACCAAATTATGACACCATATGATGAATTAAATCAGCTGAATAAAGTTTTTAAAAAAGGTAGGTAATTTACATGAAAGATGATACCAATATTTATACATTTTATAAAGAATATACAAGTGATATTGTTGACTGTGTATATAAATCTGCACCCAACATAGTAAAACAATCATTTATAAAAAAATGGGGACCCTACTTACGAAAAAAAAACAAAAACAATATTTACACCAGAAGAAGAAATTTTATTACAGGATAACTATGTTTGGTTTGAAAAGTACCTTGTACTAGCAAAACAATTGCAAACAAATAAATATAGTTTAAAACAAATTTCTCATTACATACAATGGGAAATTTCGGATTACAAAATTTTAGATATTGCATTAGATCCTGTTTATGAAGAGTTAAATATAGTATTATCTAAATATCATTATGATATTGAAGAATTGAAAAAAATTTTAAAAGAAATTCAAGAAGAACGTAGCTATTGTTTTTCGCATTTTTATGAACTAAAAGAGCCAAAGCTATCACTTAATGAACTTGCACAACAGCGAAAATGTAGTATAGCTTCTATCATGAAGGAAATAAAGCAAATTTATAGTTTTCTTGAAAAAAAAACAAATCCAAAAAAACTTAGAAAAAAATTTTTATAACGAAGAGATAGCGAAAAAAACAATTAATATTTAGTTTAATTTGGAAGAGGTTTTAAAAAATTTTTCCTTAACAAAACCTGAATTAGATGAAATTATAAGCAATTTGCCCAAAACCGAAAAAATTGCAATGCTTTATTTTTATGGAATAGATGGACGAACTAAACTAAATACAACTAAAATTGCACAAATTTTAAACGAAAATGATATTGTTCCAAATTGTAAAAAAAAGGATGTTGTAAACTATCTAATATCTGGATATTCGCTTATTAAAAACTATCCTAGGCAATGCAATTCTAAAGTAGAAAAAGCAAACATCAAAGAAACAAAAATACAGTCTGTTATATTACATAATGGAAAAGATGAAATTTTAAGACAATTTCATTTAACAGAGAATGAACTAGAAAATATAATTCTTTCTATGTCAAAGGAAGAAAGAATTAGTTTTATATATGCAAATGGTGTAAATCGCAACAAAAAATCATTCGCTGAAATTGCTAAAATAATAGGTTGTAAGCCCAATGATATTCGCAAATTTTTAAAACAAGCAAATGGGTTAATAAAAAACTATTCAAAGAGGCAAAATACCGTAAAAGATTTAGAAACAAGTCCAAATAATCAAGTTGAAAAAGAAAATGTAACAGTTAAACAAAAGATCAATAAAATGGTAAGAAGACCTAAATCCTTCTATGATTACTTTTCACAAGAAGAAATTGTTTATGTGAATGAACGCATACAGTATTGGAAAGACAAGAAATCCGCTTGTTATGATTTAATTGTGAAACTATATGTAACAGATTATAATCATTTAGATAGTGCAATTAAATTATCAAAAAATGAACAGCAAATATGGGACAATATGCTAACACGTATGAAACAATATATAAAAAATAGGAAAGAAGGGCAACCACAAGACACAATTAAAACAAAGCGTCCTAAATCCCTCTATGATTACTTTTCACAAGAAGAAATTGTTTATGTGAATGAACGCATACAGTATTGGAAAGACAAGAAATCCGCTTGTTATGATTTAATTGTGAAACTATATGGAACAGATTATAATCATTTAGATACCGCAATTAAATTATCAGAAAATGAACAGAGAATATGGAGCAATGTACTAACAAACATAAAAAAGTATATAAAAGATAGGAAAGTCGAAAAACAAGAATCATCTATTAAATTTTTAGATACTATTGACATTTTAGAAGGACAACCAGATGATTACTATATTAAAAATTTACACTTATTTAAAGAAAATATTCCTGAGGTAATAAAAAGTCTGATTACTAAAAATAAGACAAATGTAGATCGAATATTAAAAGAATCCTATTTAAAAGAAGTAATGGAACAGTTAACAATCAAAGAGCAGCTTTATTTAAGATACAAACTTTTAAGTTTTGTTGATAATAATATTACAGAAGAAAAAATTGCTTCGGTAATAGAATTAACTATAGAAGAAATAAGAAACTATGAATGGATGACTTCAAATGAATCATTGAATGAATTTTTAAAGTATGTTAAGAAGAAATGAAAATTCATTAAATAAACAAATAGCAAAATCTACTTTCCTATTGTCCCTCAAAAAAAGTAGATAGCAAAAATAGTATTGTAAATCTGTAAAATAGAAAGTCGTCATATCAGTAAACATAATAAAAACAATTTAAATCATTTGAATATTACATTTATATCATGCATTGAAAAAATTAAGAGTTTGCTAAAGTAAACTCTTTTTCTATACTATTCAAATAAAGAAAACAATGATATAATAAATAAGAATAAGGAGGATGTTTATGTCAAAAATAAAAGATATATACGCAAGAGAAATTTTGGATTCTAGAGGAAATCCTACAGTAGAAGTAGACGTAATACTGGAAAGTGGAATTAAATCTAGAGCAAGTGTTCCATCAGGTGCATCTACAGGTTCAAAAGAAGCTTTAGAATTACGTGACCATGACCAAAATCGGTATCATGGGAAAGGCGTATTAAAAGCAGTAGAAAATGTCAACACACACATAAAATCTATTTTAATAGGAAAAGACATTCATAAGCAAAATGAAATAGATGAAGCAATGATTGCATTAGATGGAACAGATAACAAAAGAAAGCTAGGAGCGAATGCAATGCTGGGAGTTTCTCTCGCTTGCATAAAAGCAGCTGCTTTATATGATAAAAAAACACTATACGCTTATATTGGAAGTGGAACCACATTGCCATATCCAATGATGAATATTTTAAATGGTGGAGCACATGCTGATAACAATGTAGATTTTCAAGAATTTATGATTATACCAGAAGCAAATACGATAAAAGAAAGAATTCGAATTGGATCAGAAGTATTTCATACGTTAAAAAAAGTATTAAATGATAAAGGATATAGTACAGGAGTAGGAGACGAAGGTGGTTTTGCACCTAACCTAAATAGCAATAAAGAAGCACTTGACGTAATTTGTGAAGCAATCCAAAAAGCAAATTACGTTTTAGGAAAAGATGTGAAACTAGCAATGGATGTAGCTGCAAGTGAATTTTACCAAGAAGGTAAATATATTTTAAAAGGAGAAAATAAAACTTTAAGTAGCGAGGAAATGGTCGATTTTTTAGAAAAATTAGTAAATGAATATCCAATTGTTTCTATTGAAGATGGTCTTCATGAAACAGATTATGAAGGATGGAAATTATTAACCAAGCGCTTAGGTAATAAAATTCAATTGGTTGGAGATGATGTGTTTGTAACCAACCCTAAAATATTTGAAGAAGGAATTTCTATGGGAATTGGAAATGCTATTTTACTCAAAGCCAATCAAATTGGAACAGTAACTGAATTATTAAAGACAATTGAACTTGCCAAAAACAATGGATATAAAACAGTACTTTCCCATCGTAGCGGAGAAACAGATGACAGTTTTATTGCCGATTTTGTAGTTGGACTAAATTTGGGTCAAATTAAAACAGGATCAATGTCTAGAATGGATAGAATTTGTAAATATAATCAGTTACTTAGAATTGAAGAGGACCTACATAAATAAAAGCAACATAACAGTTGCTTTATTTCATTAATTTATATTTCCTTTTAGTTTTGATAAAATAAATACCAAAAAAATAAGTGCTGAATAAAGAAATATAAGTTAGTAATGTATAATGTGTTAATAATAATAGACCATCTAAAATGCAAAGAAGTGCAAGTGCAATTGAACCTAAAATTAAATAACACACCTTATTCCAGTTAACCTTCATAGAAATTCCCCCTTTTTCTTTTGAATTGCTTGTTATTATATATGTTTTTTTTTATTTGTCAAATTTTGACCTTCATTACATTCTATACAAAAAAAGAAAACTTTAGTCTTCTTTTTGCAACCTTTCTAAATTTTGATCGATTTTCATTAAATTTTGTTCATACTTACTAGAAGCTTTTGGATGATAATATTTTTTTCCAATTAAATTATCAGGTAAATACTGTTGCTTGACCCAACTATTAGAGTAATTATGAGGATATTTGTAATCCAAAGAAGTTGTTTTGATATGGGCAGGTACATTCCCTGTATTTCCTTTCCTCACATCATTTAACGCCTCATCCAACGCTAAATGCCCAGTATTGGATTTAGGAGAAAGTGCTAAATCAATTACAATATTCCCCAAAGGAATTCTCCCTTCAGGAAGACCTAATCGCTCACAAGCTTGAATCGCAGCTTCTACCTTAGGACCCATGGAAGGATTGGCAAGACCAATGTCCTCATAAGCAATCACTGTCATTCTTCTATAAATAATATCCAAGTCTTCCGCTTCAATTAGTCTTGCTAAATAATGGAGAGCCGCATTCACATCACTCCCACGAATCGATTTTTGAAAGGCACTGATTACATCATAGTGTCCATCTTCATTTTTATCATGAAAGAACACAGGTTTGGTATTGATATCCTTTAAAAGTTCTAATGTAATATGATAATCACTGCTAGAATAATATGCAACCTCTAACAAATTATAAGCATGTCTTAAATCACCACTAGAAACCGTCGCAATAAATACTTTCGCTTCTTCATCAATTATGATGTCTTTTAAATATTCGCACTTACAAGCTCGTTCTATTGCTTTTTGAATGTCATCAGAAGATAGTTCATGTAATTCAAAAATTTGACATCGACTTCTAATAGCAGGATTGATTTTATGATAAGGATTCGATGTTGTCATTCCAATTAAAATAATCAAACCACTTTCTAAATAGGGGAGAAGTAAATCCTGTTTGTCTTTGTTTAACCGGTGAATTTCATCCATGATAACAACCAAACCACCAAACAATTTGGCTTCTTCGACAACGACATCAAAATCCTTTTTATTATTAATAACGGCATTTAACATTCGGTATTTAAGCCCAACTGACTTCACGATTGCTTCTGCAATTGTTGTTTTGCCAATGCCTGGTTTTCCATATAAAATCATTGAAAAAATACGACCATGTGTTACCATGTTCCTTATAATTTTACCTGGACCAATTAAATGTGTTTGACCAAAAACATCATCAATAGAGGATGGTCTTAATTTTACAGCTAATGGTTCTGTCATGTTATCACCTTTATCATTTTTTTGTATATTGCTTATCTATATTGTTCATTTCATTATATAATTTTTGTAAATAAGTATTAGGTACTTGATTATTGTAAAATTTTTTTAATTCTGGATAGCATTCTAAAATATGTTGTTCATTTTCCGGTTTTGGGGCACTGTATTTTATTGGAAAAGGGTTATTATATTTTGCATAGACACATTGAAAAGTATAAAGAAGAGAATATTGACTATCTTCTCTATTTAATACATCATAATACCAATAGTAATCTTTGATGAAGTTTCCTGTCACACGAGTATATATATTTGATATTTCTCGTTTCATAGTTCTTAACGTAATATACTTTTTATTATGTAGTGTTATAATATAACAGTTTGTAATGTCGACCATATATTCATATTCTGGATATTCCTCTTGAAATGTCAAAATAATTTGCTTTTTTAAAGATATAAGTTCTTTTTTCTTATCTTCAACTGCTAAACTTAATGCATTTAATTCTTCATTTTGTTGTTTTATCAGTTCCTCATTATGAAGCCAAATATTTAGTTTGTCTTTTAATTTCATATTCTCACCTAACAACATTATAGCATATAAAAAAGATAACTTGTATCTTAATATTGAGGCATCGTTCCAATTATTTTTTGTTTATCTTTATTTAACATGATATCCTCATTTGCAACCCTATTTAAGCATTTATTTGCTGTTTTATGTTCTAGTAAAGTTTCCATTTGCTCAATTGTAAGTTTATTATCTATAATATCTTTGAGATTAAAGGAAATAAGACTGGCCACTTTTGCTTTGACTTGTGTTAATTGTTCTAATGGAAGATAGCTAAATTGATTATCTATATACCCTTCAATTAGCTCTTTAATATATGTATTTAATTCATCTTTGTTCTTTATTCAAAATTCTAATTTATCAAGTTCAGAGATTTGTTCTCTAAGTTTTTGTGCCTTCAATTTGCACATTTTTCTTATGACATGTATGCACACAATCGTGAAAATAGAATTTATAAAAAACCAAATTTTTGGTGGGAAAGCTGATGTAAATGTAGCGACTACAAATGGAACATGAAAAACCCAAGACATTTCTGTTATTACCATATTACCTAACTCTGAATTTAAGCTATCAATTATCTGTTTATTGAGAATCTCATGCACTTGAGATTCTAATATCTTTAAAAATAATTCTTTATATTCTTCTGTATTAGAATATACATGTAAATCCCCATCAGCAGTTCTAACAAGCAATTGTTCATGTTCTACTTTAAAATCTATTATATAATAATCAATTGGACTAATACCCTTATAATAATTTAACGCGTTGTGCTAGTTGAAGGATAAAATATCAGAAATATGAGTAGAA
>CAOJDP010000013.1 GCA_948433085.1 uncultured Caryophanales bacterium | reverse complement strand
TAGTAGTAGGAATCTGCTGTTGTAGTATGGCAGTCTATGCAGCGTATCAATATGTAGCAAGCGAAGTATCCTATTCACCTGCGGATAAAAACTGGAACGTAAACAGTGTAGAAGAAGCATTGAATGAACTACACAGCCAAAATAAAGAAAGTGGAGAAGCCTATGGTATTGTAAGAGAGTTGAATACACCTACCTCATCTTGGGCAAGAGTAGGGGCATCTATTGGATTGGAAGCAAATGCTCAAGTGGGGACAACCCCAATCAAAAATGACTTCGACACCATTTATCCATGGAGTGATATAATTTCTTACAATTATGATACAGACACTAAACAAATAACTGCTTATTATGGAGAAGAGAACTTCACATTTACGCCAACAGGCAATGTAGAAGTATTAACGCGCATTCCAGAGTTCTATTATAGAAGATATCAAGAGAATGGTTATGAATATATCTACATTTCCAAAGAAGCAAAAGAAGGCTATATCAAAAGTGAAGAATTTTCAATTGGAAGATATACAATGTCAGGAGATGCAACAAGAGTCCATAGTCGAAGTGGTGTTGTCCCATTAGCCGATACATCCATTACAGATTTTAGAAACTATGCAAGAAATTTAGGAGAAGAATTTGGACAGTTAGATTATCATTATTTTCTAATACAATTATTATATTTGGTAGAATATGCAGACTATAATGCACAAGCGAAATTAGGTCCTGGCTATACGAATAGCTATCATACAGGCTCAATCCCAAGCGGAGGATGTGACGCATTAGGAATGCATTCTGGAAGTGCAGATGGGACAGACAATAGTTCAGTGATTTATAGAGGAATCGAAGATATTTTTGGAAATATATGGCAATATATAGATGGAATCAATATCAAAGATTATCAAGCTTATGTTTGTTATAATCAAGAAGAGTATGCGCCTGAACAATTTGATGGATGCTATCAACCTGTTGGATATATAAGCTTATACGCAAATGGACAATGGGTCTCTAAATTAGGCTATGATGCATCCAATCCTTTGATAGCATTTCCAACAGAAGCAAATGGTACCAGTACAATTCATATGACAGATTATTTTTGGTTTGCCAATGGAAGTATGGTTGTTTTGGTAGGGAATCGGTTTGACGCTACTGCGGGTGCAGGATTTTGGAGCTGGAATATGAATGCAAATTCTTCTAGTTTCAACTATACTTCTGGTGCACGTCTTTTGAAAACAACATAGGATAAAGTAGTTATGAAATAGGGAATCTTTATGTAATATACAGTTTAGATTAGATTTTGGATTAAAAATAATCCAATTCAAACAAAAATAAATTGTGAAAAAAAGTAGATTATGGTACAATATAACATATCAGAGAAATCATAGAATAGTTTGTTCAAAGTTAACAAAAAAACAACTATTAACTATATGCAAACGGGGGGGGGTATACCCCTCTTTTAATGATTGGAAAGAGAAAAAATATGGTATACTAATAATATACGATGGAATAAAGAATAAAAAATAAATACATAATAGGAGTAGGAGTGTTATAAAATGAGAGAAAGAATAAAAAGAAATATAAAGTTTATAATGGGAGTAGTAGTAGGAATCTGCTGTTGTAGTATGGCAGTCTATGCAAGCTATCAATATGTAGCAAACGAAGTATCCTATCATCCAGCTGACCAAAATTGGAAAGTTGAGAGTGTAGAAGAGGCATTAAATGAACTACATAAACAATACCAAGAGAAAGGAAATGGGTATGGAGTGAGACGAAGATTAGATGCTATCTCATCAGAATGGGAACGAGTTGGAGCATCTATTGGTTTAGAAGCACATGCGCAAATTGGAACAATTCCAGTCAAAAATGACTTTGACTCTATTTATCCATGGAGTGATATAATCTCTTACAATTATGATACAGATACCAAACAGATTATAGCGTATTATGGAGAAGAAAATTTTACATTTACGCCAACAGGCAATGTAGAAGTATTAACGCGCATACCAGAATTTTATTACAAAAGATATCAAGATGATACTTATGAGTATGTTTATATTTCCAAAGAACAAAAAGAAGGCTATACCAAAAGTGAAGAATTTTCAATTGGAAGATATACCATGTCAGGGAATGCAACAAGAGTCCATAGTAAGAGTGGAGTATTACCTTTAACGAATACAAACATTACAAACTTTAGAATTTATGCAAGAAATTTAGGCGAAGAATTTGGTCAATTAGATTATCATTATTTTCTAATACAATTATTATATTTAGTAGAATACGCCGACTATAATGCACAAGTGAAACTAGGACATGGATATACCAATAATACGCATACAGCTCCAACTCAAAGTGGAGGCTGCGACGCATTAGGAATGCGCTCTGGAAGTGTCGATGGAACAGACAATAGTTCAGTGATTTATAGGGGAATAGAAGATATTTTCGGAAATATATGGCAGTTTGTAGACGGCATCAATATCAAAGATTATCAAACTTATATTTGTTATGATAAAAATGAGTATGAATCTGACAAATTTAATGGATGTTATCAACCTTTAGGATACATGAATGCAAATACAAATAATCAGTGGATTTCTAAATTGGGCTATGATGCATCCCATCCCTTAATCGCACTTCCAATAGAAACAAAAGGCTCTAGTATAACATATATTATGGATACTTATTGGTCACTTCCTGGAAATCGTATTGCAATTTTTGGTGGTAAATGGAATAATGCACTGAATTGTGGCTTATGGACTTTAACTTCTAATGATGCAACAACTGCCGCTTATAGTGATATTGGCTCTCGCCTTCTCAAGAAAAATTAACAGATAAAATTGGGATAAATCAGTTACATTCCTATTCAAAAGAAAAACAATTGTCTTTTTTTGAATTTGATATAATCTTTATGACAATTTTGTCATAAAAAAAGTCATTAAAAAGTCATAGAGTAAAAGTATAATGGTATATTAGAAAGGAAGAGTTGTATGGAAATTTTAAAAGTAGAACATTTATGTAAAACATATGGAAAAGGAGATACATTAGTTAAAGCATTAGATGATATAACCTTTACTGTAGAAAAAGGAGAATTTGTAGCGATTGTAGGCGCAAGTGGTTCAGGGAAATCTACCTTGCTGCATATATTAGGCGGAGTAGATCGTCCAACATCAGGCAAAGTTTATGTAGGAGGGGAGGATGTTTACAAATTAAACGAAACCCATCTAGCAATATTTAGAAGAAGACAAGTTGGATTGATTTATCAATTTTATAACCTAATTCCTATTCTTAATGTAGCAGAGAATATGACATTACCTATTTTATTGGATAACAAAAAACCAGATGAAACTTATTTACACGAATTGATTGAAACGTTAGGATTGGATAATAGAGTAAATCACTTGCCAAATGAATTATCAGGAGGACAACAACAAAGAGTAAGTATTGGAAGAGCCTTAATGAATCACCCTGCTTTATTACTTGCAGATGAGCCAACAGGAAATCTAGATAGTAAAAGTAGTAAAGAAATTATTGAATTATTAAAACTATCCAACGAAAAATATAAACAAACAATCATTATGATAACACATGATCATAGCTTAGCTTTAAACGCTAGTAGAATTATTACAATAGAAGATGGAAAAATCATCAGTGATGAGAAGGTGCGTTCATGAATATTTTAAACAAACTTACCATAAAACATATGATGATGAATAAAAAAAGAACAATTGTAACAATCATTGGCGTAATTTTGTCTACTGCTTTGATGGTTGGAATTGGACTTCTATTTTCATCCGTTCGTGATAATAGTGTGAAAATGGTTATAGAAGAAGAAGGCTCACATCACGCTGTTATACTTGATGTAGCAACCAATCAACTTCCAATCGTAGAGAAGAATGTGAAAGTAAAACATATAGATTATGCAAAAACAATTGGACATTCTCTTTTAAAGGAAGAAAGCTATAAACAATTTATTGAAGTCAATGCAGTCAACCATGAACTGTTAGAAACAATTCCTTTAATAGAAGGTAGATTACCAGAAAACGATCAGGAAATTTTAATTCCAAATCATTTGTTACGTATAACAGATAATGATCAATATAAAGTTGGCAATACAATTGAATTAAATTTAGGAACAATTATACTTTTAGACGAACTATTAGAAGACCATAGACCAATCTATCAATTAGAAGATATAGAAACAAAAACTTACACAATTGTAGGTATTATGGAAAAAAATCATTTGACTTCTACTTATGCAGAAGAATCATTTGAATGTGTGACAATTGATCAGAATAGTGAAGCAAAAACAATGAATATTTATCTTACCTATAAAAAAGCAAAAGATACTTATGCAATTACAGATACCCTATTAAAAAATATAGGAGTAGATACCAAACCAGTTTATAATTCAGCCTTACTTTCTTTATCTGGTGTAAGTCAGTATGATAACATGATTAACGCTATGATGCGAGTTATAATCATTGTATTATCACTGGTATCTATTGGATGTATTATCGTAATTTATAATTCTTTCGCAATATCTGTTATGGAACGAAAAAAACAATTTGGTTTATTTTCTAGTATAGGAACTACCAAAATACAACTGAAGAAAACAGTATTTTTTGAAGCACTCTTAGTGGGTATTGTTGGAATACCACTTGGAATTTTAGGGGCATTTTTAGGAATTAGTATTGTCATTACCATAATCAATCATTTACTACCAGAAGCTTTTGCAGTTCCACTTGCTTTATCTGTTTATCCATTATTTATTGGAATTCCAATTATATTTATGATCGTGGTGATATTGGTTTCGGCCTATTTGCCAGCTAGAAGTGCCAGCAAGATTACCCCAATTGAAGCAATTCGCCAAAATGATGATATAAAAATAAAAAGTAAAAAAATTCGTACACGTAAATGGATTCGTAAACTATTTGGTATAGAAGGGGAACTTGCATTTAAAAACATGAAGCGAAATAAACGGAAATACCGAATTACGATTGTTTCATTATTTATTAGTATTGTGTTATTTATTTCCTTTAGTGGCATCTTATATTATGGAATTTCTACATCAATGGACTATACAGGACTTCCAGATTATGATATTGCAGTTTTCCTGAGTGAAACAAATGAGACACCTGCTTTTATAGAACAATTACGATCACAGGAGCAAATAGATGAATACATTATTACACAAGCATCAAATTATGTAACCAAAGGATTAACCGTAAATAACTATGAGAAAAAATTTTTAAAACAAACAGATTTAAAAATAGAGCCTGAAAATCTGATATCTTTAGATTTAATCGGAATTAATCGAGAATCTTATAATCAATTTAAAAAACAAATTGGTCTTACTGAAGATCAACCCATTGTAATCAACTATACTAAGGGAGTATATTATAGTGCAAACACAAGAGAAGCAATTCAGATGAGAAAATATACATCATTACCAAATGAACTTCCCCTTTGTTTGTATAACTATAAAAATACAACAGAAGATGAAGAACAACCAGCTTATATGTGTAATGGAGCAATCAAAGATTTCTTTATGACAGAAAGTTATCCTATGGGATTTGAACTCTATATAAATGGCTCTTATGAAGATAGGATAGTGATTGTGGTACCAGAAGAGCTGTATTTAAAATATGATAATATTTCATTGAAAGAAGAAGTAGGTCTTGCTCAATCCGCAAACAAAACAATATTAATAAAAGCCAAAAAATATGACAAGTTAGAAAAATTCTTAAAAACAGCTTTAGATGAAGAAAAAGGAGGCCTATATAGCTACATAAATGTAGTAGAAGAAATGAAATTACTGCGCAATATGGTATTTGTCATTAAAATGCTGCTATATGGATTTATTACATTAGTAACTTTAATTGGCGTTACCAGTGTATTTAATACCATTCATACAAGTATTAATTTGCGAAGAAAAGAATTTGCGATGCTACGTAGTATGGGGTTAACACCAAAAGGATTTAATAAAATACTATATTTTGAAAGCATATTCTTTGGCTTAAAATCTCTTCTTTATGGAATTCCAGTATCGTTAGGCATTGTCTATTTACTATGTAAAGCATTTGATGGTATGGCAGAACAAAAATTCGTAATACCATGGGATAGTATTGGAGTAGCAGTAATAGGTGTATTTATTATCGTCTTTATTACAATGTGGTATGCAAGTCGAAAACTTAAAAAAGAAAATATTTTAGATGCAATTAGAGAGGAGAATATCTAATGAAAATTATTACCTCATTATGTATCTTGGTTGTTTTACTCCTACATGTACATAGTTATATTAAAAATGAGAAGTGATTGCTTCTCTTTTTCGTTGCGTAAAATTTCAAGTTTCTCTTTGATATAAAAGGATAGAATAGGAATAGATAAATTTAATATAAAATTTTACGTTTTTAAAAGATAGGATAAAATGTATTTTTAAAATAAGATATTGGATAAAACTGTATAAAAAATAACTTAAAGTCAATATTAAAACTAGGTGATTGGAATGCAGACAATTTTATTTACTGGAGCCCGTGGTGGAATACAAGCACAAGTCATTGAACAAATAAAAAAGAAAAATTATAAAATTTATGTAACAGTACATAATGAGAAACAATTAGAACTCGTACAGAAGTATTATCAAGAATATTCAAATATTGAATGTCTAAAAATAGATGTAACCAATCCTGATGATTTAAAAAAATTAGAAAAATTAACAATTGATATTTTAGTCAGTAATGCGGCAATCGGAGAAGGTGGAAGCATGGCTGAAATACCTATGAATCTTGTGCGAGCCAATTTTGAAACCAATGTGTTTTCATATTTCACAGTAATTCAAATTATATTAAAAAAAATGATACAAAGAAAAAAAGGAAAGCTGATTAACATGGCTTCCCTAGCAGGCATTGTACCAATTCCTTATTTAGGTAGCTACTCTGCCACTAAAGCGAGTATTATCAAAATGACACAAGCATTAAAAATGGAATTAAAAGATTTAGATTGTAACATACAAATCTGTTTGATTGAACCTGGCCTTTATCATACAGGTTTCAATCAAGTAATGTTAGAAAATAAATATACATGGATGGATTACAATTCTTTTTTTGAAAATAAAATAGAACAAATTCAAAAAAGAGAAACCTTAGTTTGTAAATTATTAGAAAAGAAATCTCTTGATCGTATTGTAAATAAAATAGTAACCGCAATTACAGCAAAAAATGTCAAAGCGATTTATCGTGATCCTTTTTTTCAAGTAATAGGTGCAAAGATTTATACATTGTTTTTTGAATGAATGCCTATAAAAAATCATCCATTTTGGATGATTTCAGGCTGTTGACAAAGTCGATTTTTCAAATCGGCTTTGTCACAGCCTTTTATATTTCTCCCACAAAAGTATAAAAAAAGAGCAAATTTAGGGATTAAACACCTAATATTTACTCTTATTTATACCTTTTTACCCACTTTGAATTTATTAAAAAGTTAAATTTTTCAAAATAGGTAGTTTGTCAACAATCTGAAATCATCCATTTTGGATGATTTAATTTTCTGGATTAGAATTTTCTATATAATCTGGATTGACAGATTCATCAATTTCACTTAGAACAGAATCATCAACATCATCTATAAGTTCATCCCATGGTTCTTCATCTTCTTCAATTGCTATTTTCATTTTTGTTTCCCCAACAATTTCAACACCGAGTTCTTTTTCAATGTCAAAATTAATGTTTCCATTTTCATCAATGTTAACCTTTACACAATTTGGTTGTTTTAAAGTACGAACAATAATATCTGTATCACCAGATAAATCTGCACTCTCTTTAATCTTTACATTAAACGTATCATTGTAATCAACCTTTTTACTTACCACAGTTGTTTTACTATCTCCTTCATAAGAATACCAAATATTGACATCATATGAGCCATCTACACCAATTTTATCCCCTGACTTATAACCTTTAAACTTGTGGTTAATTACCCAACATCCTAAAACAGTAGTAGGTTCATTTTCAGTTGTTATGGTATAGTTGTTTTGAAAATATTTTTTCCCTTTGCCAATGACTGCTTTTGTAACAATTTCTTTGTAAGCCACGATATCACCCCTCACTTTAATGTATGCGAATATATTAGAAAAGTGTACAAAATTTTTGCTTGTTTCTGCTTTAAATATGTGGTAGAGTAAGGACACAGAAAGAAGATTGGTTATGCAAAAACTAAAAAAGAAAATTTTTAAAATCATGGGGTTATCTGTTTTATGTATTTTTATCCTTTCGGGAATCACGATTAATATTTTCTTTCCATTTCCTTTTATTCAATTATTTCATTTATATAGGGAAGATGATTTCTTCGGAGAAAACAAGGACCAAAATATTCAAATTGAAAAACTAAAAGAAGCTTATGTAGAAAATGATAAAATTGATCAAGAACTCAAAGAAGATATTCAAATTTTAAAAGAATCAACGGCTTCACCTAATGAAGTAACACTTGCGGACTATAATTCGCGCATCAACGAAATCCATATTTATGAATCATCAGGGGGATCTATAGTAAATTTATCACATGAATTTATACATGTTATGGGAAAAATCCCTGGATACGAAGGAATTTCAGAAGGAATTACAGAACTTTTAAATCGAGAATTTTTTTACAAAGAAGAATCTAAATATTACTGGAATGCAGTAACTGTAGTAAGAATATTATGTGAGATACTAGATCCTGCTATCATATTACAATCTTATTTTACAAAAAACAAAGATATCTTAGTACAAGAACTAATTGCAGTTGTTAAAAATGAAGTATTAGCACACAACCTATTATCGATGCTAGAAGAATGCTCTAAAAATACATATAATCTTTACGATCTACTTCTCAGGAAGTTGACTATAATGCACTTCAAACATATTTAATGACATTTGATCAAAATGAGAACATATCACAGTATTTTTCTATGTTAGGACTTAGTTGTGATTTTTATCAAAATTTAGAAATTCCATTTTATTTTAAGAAAAATGAGAATCAAAAAACATACAAATGAATATACTGTTAACAAAAAAAGGTTGACACCACATACAATGTATGGTATAGTGAGTAACAGGGAATGAGGAGGTGCTTTATGGCAGTTAAATTGAGATTAAAAAGAATGGGCGCAAAAAAAAGACCATTTTATCGTATTGTAGCAGCAGACTCTAGAAGTCCAAGAGATGGAAGATTTATCGAAGTAGTAGGGACTTATAACCCAATTATGGAGCCAGCTGAAATTAAAGTAAATGAAGAAGTTGCTTTAAAATGGTTGAATGATGGAGCAATTCCAACAGATACTGTAAGAGACTTATTCAGAAAACAAGGTGTTATGGAAAAATTCCATCAATCAAAAATGAAAAAAGAGGATCAATAATTATGGATTTGGTCGCATTAACAGAATACTTAGTCAAAAGTATTGCATCTGCGAAAGATATGGTATCAGTAAAACAATTTGAACGTGAAGAAGATACCATTATGATACAAGTCGTAGTGAGTGAACAAGATATGGGTATAGTGATTGGAAAAAATGGTATGACTGCAAACGCAATTCGTACACTTGTGCAAGCATCTGCCTATGTCAATCAATTAGGTCGTGTTCGTATTAATATTGATTCATTTTAAGAAGTTGATTAGAACTTCTTTTTTTAACCAAAAATAGGAAGGAAAATTATATGAAATTAGATTCAATGATTACAAAAATGCGTATATTTAGAAAAGCTGTAATAGAAGGAAGTCATCAAAATATTCAAATGTTGTATCAAGTACCAAGCGTACATAATTGCTCAAATCCCCAATTTATCGATAAAGGTTATTATAGAAGACACAATGGAGAATATTGTATTTATCAAGAAGCACAAAAAGAAAAAGCAGATTTTAGATTATTAGAATGTACTGCTTGTCATAATGAATTTTATTTAATGAATTCAGGCGCAAAAAATTGGGATATGAGTAGCATACAAGAGAATAATAAGCAGAAAATAAAAAGTTAATATAGTCTGTGAAGGAGTAGAAAAGATGCAACAATACGTAAATCTAATAGATCATACCAAATTGGCACTTTTGCATCGCTTTATTCAAAAAGGGGAATTGCAAACATATCATAAATTATATGAAATTTTAGAAGAAATCAGCCAAAAATTAATCCAATTGAAAGAATACAATGTAGAAGAGTTGCTTGAGGTACTTACAAAAGAATATGTAGAACAAATTAGAATGTTTGTCGAAAAAGGTGTAACACCAGGGATATCTGCAGGAATTACTACATATAATGGCCCTGAAATCAATGTATATTATGGGAAAACCAGCGAAAATAAAACAGCTAAACCGATTGATGAAACAGTACGTTTTGATTCCGCAAGTGTCACAAAAATGTATACAGCCTTACAATATTTATGGAAACATTATAATTTTGTTTATTCGTTAGATGAAAAAATCAATCATATCAATCCCGAATTTCAACAAAATACGACTTTAAGAGAATTGTTGTCATTTTATCATGTCTTCCATACAGATGGAAAACTAGAACAAGTATGTTCCAAAGAAGAAGAGGCCATCTCCCTTTTAAAGCGTGCAAAAATTATAAAAAGATGTACTTTTTTATATAGTGACATTCCTTATATGATTGCTTCTTTAATTGATCCAAAATTTAAAACAGATTTTGAAGAAATTTTTGGCAATAAAATAGGATTAAAACAAACAGGATATACGATTAACGAAAAAGATGTCATCACAGGCGGAGCCATGAATGAACTTACAAAAGTACATGATTTGAAAGCCAGAATATTATCTTATGCTGGGCATGCAGGAATTTATACAACCACGCATGATTCTTTGAAATTATTTAAGTATTTTATACAAGTAGGAATGCAATACGCGATAGCTATCGATATGACAAAAACATTCTTTTCCAACGGCTTTGTAACCAGTATCGATGGGAGTCTTTCTTGTCAAAGTAGTTTAGAGAAAATAAATGGAGAAGAAGTTGAACGATTAAAACCAATATGGGTCAATAAAGCAATGGGTGTTTATGTCAAACATCCACTTGGACTTTTCAAAACAGATGTGCATACATATCAAAGTAAATATGCGTTTGCAGCAGTTGGTTTTACAGGCTGTTGGCTGAATTATGACTTTGCAAATGAAATGGCTGTTAATATATTTACAAATCCATTATCGGGATGTATAGATGGAAAAAAACCAAAAGATTATGTTTACACATTGGATGCATTAAAAAAAAAATCACTAGAAACAGCAATTGCACTTCAGTTTGCCCAAACCGTATTTGAAACTTATTATGAAAAGTCCAATGACTTTCAAAAACGATATATAAAATAACAAAAGGAAACGATTTTCCTTTTTATTGTAGTGAAAAATTGTAAAAATAGGTTTCCATAAGAAGTAAAATCATGTATAATGAATATGGTGATGCTATGGAAATTCAAATACAAGATGTCAACATTCACTATGTGAGATATGGTGCAAAAACAAATCCAATTGTGTTTTTACATGGTTGGGGTCAAAATATAGAAATGATGCAGCCAGTTGCACAACCATTGCAAGAAAATCATGAAATTATTATATTGGATTTGCCAGGATATGGAAAAAGTAGTGAACCAATATTTTCTTGGACTGTTGAAGATTATGTAGAATGTATTCATACATTTTTGAGCAAACTAAAAATAGAAAATCCAATATTCGTTGGACATTCATTTGGTGGGAAAGTGAGTTTATTGTATGCAAGTAAATATGCGGTTTCTAAAATGGTGCTATTTGCTTCACCTTTTAAAAAAGAAATCGAAAAATTATCTCTAAAAACCAAAACATTAAAAACATTAAAAAAAGTACCAGGTTTAAAAAAATTTGAGGAATTTGCAAAAAAACATATCGGATCTACTGATTATAGAAATGCAAGTCCTAGAATGAGAGAAATATTAGTACATACTGTAAATTTAGATATAACAGAGGATGTAAAAAAAATCAAATGCCCAACATTACTTGTATGGGGAACATTAGATGAAGCAGTACCTGTTGAACGAGCCTATGAATTAGAAGCGTTGATTGAAGATGCGGGTGTTGTGATTTATGAAAATAAAACGCATTATGCTTATTTAGAAGATTTAAGAAAAACAATTTCAATTTTGCATAACTTTTTCGATTGAGAGGTGTGAATATGGAAAAATTTATAGTATCATTACTTCCATTTTTGATATACTTATTTTTAAAATCTAAAAAATCAATTCATATGTTGCAACAAAATTGGTATAACGATGGAAACCGTTATATAAAATGGATTTTCCATAATAAAAAAAATATATTTTTTAATTTAGATTTACTTTTTTTAATTGTTTTAATTGGCTATAGGATTTCTGATGCTATGCTTATGGTTTTATTTATTATATTATATACAATATTGTCTTTTTTACAAATACAAAAACAAGAACAAAATAAACTTCCTTTAAAGTATACCAATCGTGTAAAAAGAATTTTTCTCACAACCTATCTTATTTATATGAGCTTATTTGTTTTTATATGTTTCGGTTATCAACGAGAAAATTTACCAATTTATTATCTTTTACTTGGTATGTTCCTATATTTCAATCCATTTGTAATCACAGTGGCAAACATTCTCAATCATCCAATGGAAAAAGCAATAAACTTAAAATTTAAGAAAAAAGCAATTCAAAAAGTAAAAAATATGAATTTAAAAGTAATTGGAATTACAGGAAGCTATGGCAAAACGAGTAGTAAAAATATATTAAGTGATATTTTAAATATGAAATATAATGCCTTACCAACCCCAAAAAATTACAATACAACATTGGGACTTATTTTGACGATTAATAATCATTTAGACAAATTCAACGACATTTTAATTGCAGAAATGGGCGCATTTAAACAAGGAGAAATCCAGGAACTTTGTGATTTAGTACATCCAAGTTATGGAATTATAACAAAAATTGGAACAGCACATTTAGAAAGTTTTGGTTCTCAAAAAAATATACAAACAGGAAAATTTGAATTGATTGAGTCTTTACCTGAAAATGGAATTGGAGTACTCAATGCAGATGATCCATTACAAGTAAGTTATTCATTGAAAAATAAATGTAAAATTATTTGGATTGGAATCGAAAAAGAAGCAGATGTTCAAGCGCAAAATATTTGTCTTGGTGTAGATGGAACAAAATTTGATGTTATTTTTAAAGGAGATAATAAAAAATATAGTTTCACAACGCAATTATTAGGACAAGCAAATATTTATAATATACTAGCGGGAATTGCTTTAGGTTATCAGTTTGGAATGACAATTCCTCAATTACAAGCAGGTGTAAAAAAAGTAAAACCAGTGGAACACCGTTTAGAAATGAAAAAAATGGGGAATATTAATATCATAGATGATGCTTATAATTCGAATCCTGTAGGCGCAAAGATGGCATTAGATACACTTGCTTTAATGAAAGGTAAAAAAATAGTAGTAACACCTGGTATGATTGAAATGGGTGCAGAACAAAATCGATTAAACACTATATTTGGAGAACAGATAGCACAAGTGGCAGACGCAGTCATTTTGGTCGGTGAAAATCAAACTGTGCCAATCTATAAAGCATTAATAAAAAAGAAGTATAAAAAAGAAAACATATACATAATTAACGATGTAAAAGAGGCATTTCCTTTAATACAAACATTAAAAGAAAAGGATACATATGTATTGTTGGAAAATGATTTGCCAGATATTTTTAATGAGAGGTAGTGAAGTTTATGAAAATTAAAGTAGGCGTAATTTTTGGTGGAGAAAGTGTTGAACATGAAGTCAGTATTATTTCGGCTGTTCAGGCGATGGAACATATGGATACAAATAAATATGAAATTATTCCTATTTATATTGGAAAAGATCGAACATGGTATACAGGTAAGATGCTAATGGAAATGGATGTTTATAAAGATTTTGACACTTTGAAAAGGTATGCGAAAATAGTTACACTAGTAAAAACACAAACGGGATTTTTTTTGCAAACGACAAAAGGTTTATTTCGAAGAAACATTGCAGAAATTGATATTGCTTTTCCAATTGTACATGGAAAAGGAGTTGAAGATGGCTCTTTAGCAGGGTATTTAGATTTTATTGGAATCCCTTATGTAGGAAGTGGTGTCTTAGGATCTGCATTGGGACAAGATAAAGTGGTGCAAAGAGAACTGATGAAAGGAACTCAAATTCCTGTACCAAATTATACATGGTTTTATGATAGTGAATATTTAATGAATAGTGCATCTATTTTAAAAGAGGTGAAAAAAATTGGATATCCTGTTATCGTAAAACCTGCGAAATTAGGTAGTAGTGTGGGTATTTCAATTGCAAAGTCTGCAAAAGAAATAGAAGCTTGCATTACAGATGCAATGACTTATGATAATAAAATTATTGTTGAACAAGTAATTCCAAATCTTCTAGAAGTCAATTGTAGTGTATTTGGAAATTATGAATATCAAGAAACTTCTCTTTTAGCCGAAATGATTACACACAACGAGTTTTTGACATTTGATGATAAATATTTATCTGGCGGTAAAAAGGGTGGAAAGGCAACCGGGAAGATGTCTTCTAGTGAAATGATTATTCCAGCAAGAGTTTCTAAAAAAGTGGAACAGAAAGTAAGAGATCTTTCTCTTCAAACATTTCGGATTCTTAATTTATCAGGAACAGTTCGTATTGATTTTTTAATCAATCAGGAAACAGAGGAAATTTATGTGAATGAACCCAATACAATACCAGGGAGTCTAGCTTTTTACTTATGGAAAGATAAAAAGAATTATACGTCTTTACTTGATGATATGATTACCTTCGCAATTAAAGAGTATAAAAATGCTTGTAAAAAAACAACTTCATTTGATAGTAATATTTTAAGTACATTTAATGGCGCAAAAGGAATGAAAAATAAAATTGGTAGATAGTTTTTATTAGGGGGTGAAGAACACTTAAAAATAGAAATCAGCTAGGAGATAATTGGAAACAATGAATGATGTGGAAATAGGAAATATAGCTTCCTTTTTTTGAATATCTTGTACTTTACTCCTTTTATTCAAAAAAGCGTGTAAGTGTTGACTATAGAATTGATAAGTATTAGAATAAACAGTTAAGGAAGTGAAATATGGATAAGTTAGAATTTATCATGTCTATAGATGATATTGAAAAAATAATTGTTTTAGCAAATCGTTTAAACAAAAAAGAAAAAGAAGAATTAGCACAAAAAATTGTAGAAACAGGAAATGCAGAATATATCTACAAGTTTGCATGTAATGTAAAAAAAGCCCCAATTGAAAAACTAGCAGAAGGAGTAATTCAAACAAGGAATGCAGAATATATTTATTATTTTACTTGTAATGTAAAAGGAGCCCCAATTGAAAAACTATGGGAAGGAATACAAGCTACAAACAATTTAGAATATATAAAGAAATTTAAGGAATATATGGAGGAAAAACAAAATCAAACCGTTTATCATAATATTACAAAATGGATAGAAGATAATGATGTAGAAGCAATAGAACAATTCTTAAATACATTTGAAGAAATGGAAAAAAATGATAAAGGATATTTGAAAAAAATAGGGTTTCATCTGAAAAAAAGTGCAACAACGTTAACAGAAGAAAATAATTCATAAACAAAAGTAAAGGAAACTTTGTTTATATCAATTTCCATAATTTCAAGTAACATTTTTATTCTAAATGAAAAAATAGAAGAACATAAAAAAAGCAATAAATTTTATTGCAATTCATAGAAAGGACACGATATTTCATTGTCCTTTTTAATTTTCTCTTTTCGTGTAACTTGAACACATAGTAGTTTCTTTTTCACCTTCACCACGACAGTTGCAAATCTTTACACCACTTAACTTACACTTGTTACAAAAACAATTACAATACATACAATCATGTACTGTACAATCAATTAATTGATTATGTTCTTTATTCATATAATCACCCAATATTACTATGGAACAAAATGCAAAAAACATGCATAAAATATATCTTACAGAATAAAATGAGATAGGTGAAAATATGAATAAAATTAAAATAGGAATACCAAGAAGTATCCTTTATTATTACTACGGAGAATTATGGACAAACTTTTTAAAAAAAATAAATTGTGAAGTGATTATAAGTCCCACAACCAATCGTGAAATCATGGAAAAAGGAAATAAAATTGCCAATGATGAAATGTGTCTTTCTATGAAAAACTTATTGGGACATGTTTTTTATTTAGAAGACAAATGTGATTATTTATTAATTCCTAGAATTGATAATTATGGCGTAGACAATCAAACTTGTACCAATTTTCTTGCAATGTACGATATTATTAAAAACTTATTTCAAACACCTGTTTTAAACTATAACATAGATGTTGTACATAAGGATACAGAAGAAAAAGGCTTTATCTATATAGGAATTCAATTAGGATGTACCAAAAAACAAGCATTAGAAGCATATGATCAAGCAAAAAAACAAACAGAAGAACAAAAACAAATACAAATTAAACAAAATTTACAAAAACTAAAATCGAAAAAAAATAAACTGTTGATTGTTGGACATCCATATAACCTATATGATGATCTCATCGGAAAACCGATTCTGGATTATTTGAAAAAATTAGATGTCGAACTGATTTATAGCGATTTATTTTATCATCAAATGACTTCAAAACTGTCCAAACAACTCTCCTGTGAACTTTACTGGAAATTCAACAAAGAAAATATAGGCTCCATACCTGTTGTAGAAAATAAAGTAGATGGTGTTGTATTTTTATCCGTGTTCCCATGTGGACCTGATTCTCTTGTCAATGAATTGGTCATACGTAAAATCAAACTTCCATGTTTAAATTTGATTATGGACGATCTTGATAGTATGGCAGGATTTGAAACAAGACTAGAAAGCTTTGTAGATGTTATCCAAGAAAGGAAACGAAAACATGAACAAAAAAACAATCTCATTCCCACATATGGGAAACTATAGTATACCAGTAGAATATTTACTCAAACATATTGTAGATGCCAATATTATGGTTGCACCTAAAATCAGCAATCGCACCATTGAATTGGGCACCAAATATAGTCCAGAATTTGTATGTACCCCTTTTAAATATACATTAGGAACTTTCATCGAAGCATTAGACTTAAAAGCAAATATTTTAATACAAGCAGGAGGAGGATGTCGATATGGATATTATAGCGAATTACAAAACCAAATACTAGAAGATTTAGGATACGAGTTTACATACATTAATCTAGTCAGTAAAGGCCATACAGACTTACGTAAACTTTATCATGAATTCAAAAAAATAGATCCTAAATTTTCCATTTTAAAAGCCCTATATTATCTATTGATCACTTCAAAAATGATTAAATATATGGATAACGTAGATGATTATATCAGACAGAACATTGGGTTTGAAAGAGAAAAGGGCGCATTACAAAAAGAAAATAAAAAAATGTTAAAAACATTTCAAAACACAAAAGGCCTTTTTTCCTTATATAGAAATTATAAAAAATACTTTAAAAAAATAAAAAAAATACCAATCGATAAACCATTAAATCCCCTTAAAATTGGTATTATAGGAGAATTATATACATTAATGGAACCTTTTGCAAACTATGATTTAGAACTTACATTAGCTCGCTACGGAATTGAGGTCAAACGATATACCAATGCACATTATTTGTTATTTGAAAAGAAAAGAGAAGTAAAAAAATATTTAAAATACGCAAAAGAATATGTCAAATATCGAATGGGAGCAGATGCGGTCGATAACATAGGTCGAACAAAATATCTGTGTACACATGAATATGATGGAATCATTCATATCAAATCATCATTCTGTACCCCTGAAATAGGCGCAATGCCAATTATCAATAAAATTTGTAACAAATATGATGTTCCAGTACTGTTTTTTTCCTTTGATGCCAATACATCAAAAGTTGGAATTGAAACAAGACTTGAAGCATTTTATGATATGATTGAAATGAGGAGAAAAAAATGAAAGACTGTTATTTAGGAATTGATATTGGGTCAATTTCTACCAAAGGTGTTATTTTAGATACAGAAAATAACATTGTATGTTCTTCTTATCTTTGGACAGAAGGAAACCCAATAGGTGCAGTTAAAAACTTGTTGGATGTTTTAAAAAAAGATTTACCAGAATCTTATTGCATTAAAGGAATTGGTACAACAGGAAGTGCTAGAAAATTGATTGGACTTATGGTGGATGCAAACATCGTTAAAAATGAAATTACAGCACATGCAATCGGAACTTTATCTAGGTATCCCGATACACATACAATTTTAGAAATAGGAGGACAAGACTCCAAAATTATTTTACTAGAAAATGGCATTATAACAGATTACTCGATGAATACTTTATGTGCAGCAGGAACAGGCTCTTTTTTATCGAGTCAAGCCAAACGGTTAGGAATTCCAATTGAAGAATTTGGAACATTGGCCCTAAAAAGTAAGACACCTGTTAAAATTGCAGCACGTTGTACAGTTTTTGCAGAGTCAGATCTCATTCATAAAGCCCAATTAGGGTATGAAAAAAAAGATATCGTAGCAGGACTTTGTAAAAGCATTGTGTTAAATTATTTAAACAATGTAGGAAAAGGGAAAAACATAAAAGGACCAATCGTTTTTCAAGGTGGTGTCAGTAAAAATAGAGGGGTTGTAAAATATTTTGAAGAGATTTTAAATGAAAAAATCATAGTAGATGAAAATAGCCATTTAATGGGGGCAATCGGAATTGCAATACTTGCCCACAATCATAAAAAAGACAAGAGCTATACATTAAATATCAAAGATATTTCATTTGAAACGAAAGGAATAGAATGTAATCATTGTAGCAATCATTGCGAACTCTTAAAAATTTATAAAGATGAAAAATTAATTGATTCCTGGGGAAGTAAATGCGGAAAATACTAAAAATTTCTTGCTTTTATACCCACATTATGATATGATATGCATCTATGAGAAAGAAGGTTATTGCTATGAAGAAAGTTTGGAACGAGAAAAATAATTGGGGATTACTAGAAAAATATAAAAATAGACAGGATGTAGAAGGATTGGTTGCACTTGCCACTACCACACATGATATTGGAATCATTTATGAAGTCTTGCAAATACTATATCAGAAAAAAGAATTAGAAGCGATTCATAGTCTTTATGCAATTCATCATCAAAATCAACAAATTGTTCGAAATAGTTTAATTAGTTTTTATCAACAGAAGTGTTTAGAAATCAAACAAAATCTTGCTTATCCTATTACAAAAGAACAACAAAAATTATATGAACAACAACTGGGAATGATGATACGTCATACATTTACTGTCAAAGAAAATAATCCTACCTATGGGAATTTATTAGCAGATTTATTTTTAAAAGTTGCAGGCACTTCTGCTTTATGCCTACATGCCAATTTGTTACTAGATAATTATCCTGAAAAACGGAATGCTTTCAAACAAGCTTTAATCGCAAAAAATAATTTGATGAAAGCATGTAATTTTATTCAAACAAGCGCAACAGAAGAGGATTATGATTTAGTGTGCTATATATTCCAGCAAATGGAGCCATTGTATGAAATTATCAAACAAGATCATACAGTCATTCCAAAACAGTATGCACAATTAGAACATATGATGCGAATTATTGAAACCTTTGTAGAGCAAAAAAATCAACAAAAAGTAAAACGATTTGAAACACAACTTTTACAAAAAGAAATATCTTTGTTTGGAATTACAAAAGAGTTGAAAAAACCATATACACCTGTTTTATCTATGATTGCGTTATTACCTGTATCAGAAACTGTAAAAGAAACATTGATTATGAGCTTAGATTGTGATGACTTATACAAAGAAGAATTGTTAGCTGCATATCAAAGTAAAAATCAACGTAGTATACAAAAAATGGATTTTTATTATGCATTATCGCAAAAATCAATCCTAAAGCATCAAACAATTTTTGAAAAAGAAGAAGATAAAATTGGTTTACAAAATCGAACGTATTTAAAGAGGATACGAGAACAAAAACAGAATGGAATGCTTAGGACAGAAGATGTAATCGGAGCACTTGGAGAAGCAGAGCCACGACCAGTGTTTGGTTTATTTGAACTCATTGCGAAAGAATTACCACTAGAAGAACTATATGCACTTACATTAAATTTGACTTTTGATTCAGCAGAAATGCGGACACAAATGTATATTTATTTAAAAAACTGTAAAGAGTTGGAAAATGCTTATACAGAAGAAATGCAGAACTTAGATATATTGTATGTGAAGAATAAAATGCAATATAAAAAAATGTTAAAACAAAAAAGTATAGGAACTAAAAAAATTTAAGTTGGCGGAAAAGTATGAAATTTTACTTTCTAAAATGGATTTAAATCTCTACTAAAATTATTTGTAAATGCATGAATTCATAATTTCTATGATGAATCTTTTTTATGAATTGTAAATGATGTTTTCAAAATATGCATATTTTAGAAGTTCTATCAAACTGAATAACCCTCTTGACAAAAACAAAATAAGTGCTATTCTATATATAGAAAGATTTTGATTAGGACATGGTGTATTCTAGTAATTTTATAGAGAATTATCGGTTGGTGGAAGATAATAAAGGATAGATACATTACTACCTATGAATTGTACTCGAAAGGGTTACCGGGTAACTCCGTTATTGGTATTGAAGCGATAAATTAGGATGGTACCGCGAAAAGACGCTCCTTGGAGAAGCGTTTTTTTGTTTTTGAGGGGGATGTTTATGAAAAAAATGTATGTATCAGAAAAATATGTAATTTCAATGGGGGATTATTTAGCACAATATTGTCAACTATCAGAAGAAACCGTATATCAATATTGTAATATTCCACATGAAAAAATAAAAAATTTTATTACCGATAACCGTATTTCTAGATTTCCAATGCACTATTTTCAGCAAGAATTAGTACAATTAGGACTCATTTTGTTGGTGCAAGATCGTTCAGGTAAAAAATTACCTTATATCAATCCTATACTATTAAGTTGCATGTCTAAAAAGGAAATTTTAAAAACATTATTACAAGGAAGTGATTGTAAATCCGTATTAGAAAATTTGTTATGGAATTTGCAAACAAAAGTAGTACCTGTTCCATTGGATCCCGTTTATCCTAGTACTACACATAAAAAGTCTTTTCAAAAGAAAATAGACAAAAAAAGAAGAAAGAGAGAGGATTTATATGATGAATATAAAAGAAGATGAAAGATTAAACAAATTAAATCATAGCTGTGCTCATTTGCTTGCACAAGCCGTAAAAAGATTGTATCCACAGGCTAAATTTTGGGTAGGACCTGTCATTGAAGAAGGTTTCTATTATGACATTGATATAAACGAAGATGTGATCAAAGAAGAAGATTTAGAGAAAATTGAACGAGAAATGAAAAAAATCTCTAAAGATGGGAAACGAATTGTAAGACATGAGTTAACCAAAGAAGAAGCATTGGAACAATTTAAAGATGACCCTTATAAAAGAGACTTAATCGAACGGATGAATGAAGAAGAGACTGTAATAAGTTGTTACAGTCAAGGTGAATTTACAGATCTTTGCAGAGGACCCCATGTTGAAACAGTAAAAGAATTAAAACATTTTAAACTTTTAAAGGTAAGTGGAGCTTACTGGAAAGGCGATTCGAAAAATAAAATGTTGCAAAGAGTTTATGGCATTTGTTTTGAAACAGAAGAAGATTTAAAGAAACATTTAGAAGCATTAGAGGATGCGAAAGAAAGAGATCATAGAAAAATAGGGAAAGAAATGAACTTATT
This sequence comes from uncultured Caryophanales bacterium, assembly GCA_948433085.1. Taxonomy (GTDB): domain Bacteria; phylum Bacillota_I; class Bacilli_A; order RF39; family UBA660; genus UBA5026. The sequence continues at coordinate 9,861 of CAOJDP010000013.1, read as the reverse complement.
TATGACGCACGAATTAGTTGGTGCGGGAATGCCATTATGGTTACCAAATGGAGCATTGATTCGAAAACAACTCGAAAATTATATTTATGAAAAGGAACAAAAATTAGGCTACCAGCATGTATATACACCATGTGTAGGAACAGTAGATTTGTATAAAACTTCTGGACATTGGGACCATTACCAAGAAAATATGTTTCCATCTATGAAGGTAGAAGAAGAAGAATTTGTTTTGCGTCCTATGAACTGTCCACATCACATGTTGGTGTTTAAAAATGCGTTACATTCTTATAGAGATTTACCAATTCGTATTGGTGAATTTGCGACTGATTTCCGTTATGAAGCATCAGGTGCTGTGAAAGGGTTAGAACGCGTAAGATGTATGTGCCAAAATGATGCACATTTATTTGTCACACCAGAACAAATAAAAGAAGAATTCAAAAAAGTTGTAAGCTTAATATTAGATGTATATAAGGACTTTGGTTTTCAAAATTATAAATTTCGTTTATCACTCAGAGATCCAGAGGACAAAGAAAAGTATTTTGATGATGATGCAATGTGGAATATGGCAGAAGATAAATTAAGAGAAGTATTAAATGAATTGGAAATTGATTACTTTGAAGCAATTGGGGAAGCCGCTTTCTATGGACCAAAATTAGATGTAGAAGTAAAACCTGCTGTTGGACCTGAAGTAACATTATCCACTTGTCAATTAGATTTCCTACTTCCTAGAAAGTTTGATCTCTCTTATATTAATAATAAGGGAGAAAAACAAGTTCCGGTTGTATTGCATCGAGCGATTTATGGAACATTTGACCGTTTTACAGCCTTTTTAATGGAAGAAACCAAAGGTGCATTTCCCCTTTGGTTAGCACCTACCCAAGTCAATATTATTCCAGTGAATCACGAATATCATTTTACATATGCCAAAGAAATTGAATCATTATTAAAAGCACATGGAATTCGTGCAGAGGTAGATGATAGAGATGAAAAATTAAGTTATCGTATGCGCGAAAGTCAGACAAGAAAAATACCTTACACTTTAATTTTAGGAGATAAAGAACGAGAGGAAAAAACAATTAGTTACCGATTATTTGGTCATACAGAAACAAAAAATTTAGAACAAGAGAAATTTATTGAATTAATTGAAATGCAAATTCAAAATAAAACGAATGTAATAGAATAAGGATTCTATTCTTTTTTCTTTACACTATTTACAAAAGGTACTTGAAAATAATAAAAAAATTTGATATCCTAGTACTAGAAAGTAGGGATTCTATGAAAGTTGAATATAGAAGGGCAACAGAGGAAGATATTGAAGGAATTATTGAACTTTGTAATGAGTGTTTTGATGAAAACACACCACTCGCATATGCAAAAAAAGTATTTGAGGAAACAAAACAGGATGATGATCAAATCTATTTAGTAGGTGTGATTGATGGAAAAATAATCGCGCATACTAAAATTACCATCATACCAACAATCTTTGAAGAAATGAATACCTATGCAATACTCAATCATGTCTGTGTAAAAGAAGAATATAGAAGACATAATATTGGGACTAGTATGTTAGATGAAGTGACCAAAATTTGTGAACAAAAAAACTGTAAAACAATTAAATTATGGTCTAAAAATTTCCGAATTCCAGCCCATACATGTTATAAAAAATACGGTTTTAAAGCAGATGATGCAACATTCTTTGCAAAAGAAATAGAGGAGTAATATATGAAAATAAGTAATGTTTATATTGGTGGATGGTTTCAAAGAACTATGCTACAACTGACTGAAATTTATGATTTTTTAAGAGAATGTAAAACAAAATTAGATTTAGAACAAGAAAAATTAGAAGCATATCGAAAAGAACTAGGAATAGGTCGAATTGATTATGGTGTTTCAGGGGAAGAATATATTGAATTTACAACCGCTTATAAAATTAGTGTCAAGATATTTGAAGATGGCTTGATTGTTTTAAATAATCAAAATGCAAGCGAAGATACTTTATTTGCAGATATCGACCAAGTAACAGATTACTACGAAAATAAATTATCACCAGCATTTAATTATTTGTTTAGTTTAGGAGCTCCTGTTCCAAAAGAACTTGCGAACATAGAGAATGTATATCCATACTTTATTGTTTGTGATAATGCGACAGATGAAGAGTTATCCGATACATTGTCACGTACAGAAAAACAGAAATATTTTGAATTTCGAAGCGAAAACTATGATGTGATAAGAGGGGACAAATACTATTTTATTAATAATAAGAAAAAATCAAACGAAAATATTGAGCGTTATATTGAAGAACAAATTTTTATCCGTGAATTTAAAGGACAAATGCATCGTTATTTAAATTTACATCGTATCATTTGGGAGAAAATAGATGCGATTAAAGCGAAATTAAATGTAAAGGGTTCCGAAATCTTAAAATTTACAAGTCAATTAGAAGGTTATTCAAAGACAATTAACCTAATTGATGGTAGAATCAATCAAATGGGAACCTATATTACAACAAGAGAAAAAATTGCTAAAAGCGATGCAGAATTGTCTCAATTTTTAGCCATTTCAGGATATCGTTACGAAACATTAAGAGATACACTTGATTATATTAAGTATTTATGGGATATGACACAAACACATGTATTATCTGCACAAAAATTGTTTAATGGCATTAAAGCAGATGTAACCAGTAAATCAGTAGATAGTTTAACCATTGTTACATCCATGAGTGCAGGCGCATCGATTATTGGGCTATTAACAAATTCTGCTCCAGAGTTTACAACGTTTGGTGTGATTTACTTCTTTGTACTTGCATTACTGGGTTATTTTTCAACTAAGATATTGAGTATGATTTCTAAAAAAAGAAAATATGAAGTTTCTGATATTGAATATGATAAAAATATTAAATAAGGTTACATAAGTAACTTTTTTTGATTCAGTAAATTTAAAAAAGTTATCCGTATGCATATTTTATAAAGGATTTAAAAGATAATTAAAAAAAATAAAATTTATTTTTGTTCTCATATAACATGGTACATGTTATAATAAACATAAGTAGAGTGATAGAGAGAGTGAATTTATGGAAGTAGAATTAAGAATTGAAGATTATCTTTTAGGAATTGAAGTATTTTTAAGTTTATTTGATTTGACATTGTCTTTAAAAAAATAAAGAATCTCAAAATGAAGTAGTAGACATTTATCAAAATGATATGCGAATGGGAACAGTAAGATTTCAAGAAAGTCAAATTGTAATGAATAGTATAACGTTATATGGAAATCTTACATGTGACTTAGATTATACAAAAGCATTTATAGGAAATGAGGTCATTCAAAAATATGCAAGTTGGACACATAGTTTTAATTTTTTGCTTCAATATAGAAATGGGGCTACCATGAATGGAAAATTTTATTTGCATGCTAAGATAGATCAAGTATATGGAAATTTAATCAAAACACAATGCAAATTAGCCTATATGGAAAATGAAAAAAAATATAACATCTATTTTCATCAAAATGGATATCAATTTCAATTTTATGAGCAAAGAAATAGACTGAGAGAAGTGATTAAATATGGTTTAGAAAATGTTGTTACAAAAACCTATATTCAACATTTAAAAATGAATCAATTAAAGTTGAATCAAGAGATATATGATTACTATGAGAGTTCACATATTTCTCAAAGTAGGAACAATGAACATCAATTGTGTATGGTGCTACGCAAAGAACTGGGCGATGTTTGCATAAAACATAGTACACAAGAACTTCCGCAACTAAAAGATTTTATTGTTCAGACCGCAAACTATATGAATCTTTTTTCACCCAATACAAAACAAAAAATTAGTAAACTAATTGAAGAATTTTCAATAGATGGATATTCTATCTTAAGAAATTTATTTTGCACTTGCTTTTACTTTTATACAACAGAACAACTAGAAACTTTATTTGGTGTAAAAAACGAGAAAGAAAATTTAAAAGAGGAGTACTTTAAAGACGATTTAGAAATTAAAATTTTAAAATATACAACACATTAAAAGCTTATAAAATAAGAGGATGTTAATCTTAGTTGCGTAATTTCCATGTCTAGTTGGTAGTATGCAACGAACAGAACGCGTATTTTTTAATTATGAGTGAGGAGAGATGTCATATGAATATGGGAAATCAATTATATGAATTGAGAAAAAGTAAAAATTTATCACAAGAAGAAGTTGCAGAAAAATTACATGTAACAAGACAAACGATATCTAAATGGGAAACCAATCAAAGTGTGCCTGATTTGGATAAAATTGTACCACTTTGTGAACTATACGAAATAGAAACAGATGCACTATTAAGGGGAAACTTTTCCAAAAAGGAAAAAGAGGAATTTTCCATAAACTCGATTCAAAGAGAAAAGGCTAAAGTAATTAGTATCAGTTTTTTTCTTTACTTTTTATCCATTATTTGGATTATCATGTCAGAATTGATAGAGAATATGAATGAAAATATACAAGTAGGAGTGTTTTTACTAATTTGTGCTATCCCAACTGTATATCTGATTTATAAACTGATGCTTTTCCCAAAGGAAGAGAAGAAGACAAAACGTTATGAAGAGATTGATAAAATCATTTCTCTTGCATTTATTACAATTTATCTTTTAATAAGTTTTCTTACAAACGCATGGGAAGTTACTTGGATTATATGGCTTATCTACGTAATATTTATAGCAATTATCCATACAATATTGGATTTAAAAGGAGAGAGTAATGAAAAATAGTACATACCAAACATTAAAAATTTTAATCTTAAGCATAATGGCAATTACTTTAATTGGGATTTTAGTTCTTTTACTCTTGGATGATGAAAGAAACCATTTCAACTGGAGTTTTAAAAAAAATCCAATAATTATTTATGAACAAACTTATTCAAATTTAATAGTAGATGAAATTAAAGTTGATGTTAATTTTTCAGATATTACAATCAAACATTCAGATACAAATGAAACACGTATTGTAATTTATGGTGAAAAAGGGGAACAATCAACAAGTCAAGTTGAAAGCAATCGTTTAATAATTTCCAAAGAAGAGAAAAGTGAACTCTGTTTTGGACTTTGTTTTGCAAACAATAATGAAATTATTTTATATATCCCAAAAGAAATTGATACTACTTTTCAATTAAGAACAGGTAGTGGGGATATTTGGATTGATGATTTCAAAAACAGCAAATTAAATGTGCAAACAAGTAGTGGAGATATTGAAGTTGAGCGTGCAAAAACAATCAATGGAAAGAGTCAAAGTGGGGATATTGAAATAAATAGTATAGAACAGGCAATTCTTTCTACTAGTTCAGGTAGTATGGAATTAGATGATATAAAAGGGCTCATTCATTTAGAAACGAATTCAGGGGATATTGAGATAGAAAATCTTCAAATCTTAGAAAATTCTAATATTTATACCAGTTCTGGAGATGTTTCCATTTCTAATATAAATGATTGTTACATACAAGTGAAAACAAGAAGTGGCGATATAAATATGAGAGAAAGCAATCGCTTTTCTGAATTTGAGTTAAAAATTGAGACAAATAGTGGAGATATTTCTGTAAGATGACATTTTGTTATCTTTTTTAGTCTTAGCGGAAAGATAAATTCATATCTATATAATAGTAAGTAGGTGATACAATGAAAAAAAATGAAAATCATTTCATGTCTACTTTGATAGAAGATATTCCGCAAAATGTATTTGCTTTTATGTCTGAAAATGACAATCGGATCATTTTAGATTCCAAAGAAATAGAAATGTATAATCAAACAATTGCTCAAAAATCAGGTATGATTTATTCGTTAGCATGTGTGCAAGTCAAGAAAGAAGAAATTGAACACTATATGAATCGTTATTCTATTCCTAAACGAATCAAGGATGAAATAAAGGGGCTTACATCTGAAGAAATAGAAGAAATAGAATCTAATCAAAATAGGGAAGCAATTACAGATTGTGAGGCAGTAAAAGCAATTGTGATTCAAAGGAGCAATTTAAGATCTTTTCCTACAAGTATTTGTATGCCTTATAATGAAAATTCTGATTTTGATTATTTTCAAGAAACAGAACTGCATGTGAATACGCCTATATTAATTTTACATGAAAGTAAAGACAAAGACTGGTATTTTATCAAGTCTCCAATTTATGTAGGATGGTTAAAAAAGGAAAATATAGCTTATGCATGTGAAGATGATTGGAAGTTCTTTGTTTCTAGTAAAGACTTTGCTATATGTACAGAAACTTTGCTAGAAATAGATGGTATTTTAATAGATATGAGTGTAAAATTACCTTATCAAAAAATAACAGAAGAAACTGTTCAATTGGTATTGCCAAGTAGAGGTCCAAATGGATTGATACAAAAATCTCAAGTTATTGTACCTCGTGATAAATTTCATATTGGTTATTTACCGTATACGAAAAAAAATTTATTACTTCAAGCATTTAAGTATAAGGGAATGTCTTATTCTTGGGGTGGTAAGGATACTGGTATCGATTGTTCTAGTTATATCGCAAATTTATTTCGTACTTTTGGATTTATTTTTCCTAGAAATGCAAGTGAGCAAAATCATAGTGTAGGGGATATAATTTCTTTACAAAATAAAACAATCGCAGAAAAGAAACAAATATTAGAACTGTATTCTTTTGGTCTTCTTTTTCAACCAGGACATGTGATGTTATATTTGGGTATAAAAGATAAAAAACCATATATAATACATGCTTCAGGAACAAAGGGAAAGGTTGTTTTAACAAACTTAAATGCTCCTAATATTTATATTTCTCAGATAGATAAATTTATAACAATTCCTTAAATGGGTTTTCAAGAAAAATGTTTAAGTTCAGAAATTCATAAGGTAAAACAAAAAAGATATGACTATTATTTTCAATCACATCTGTTGATTTCAAATGCCATCCATAAGGGATAACATCTGATTCGCACAATCAAATGTATCCTTTTTATTGTATGAAGTTTTCTTCATCTATACGCATATTAACATAAAAACGACTTTTTGACTAGTCGTTTTTCTATTGTCACTCGAAAAGTTCAAGTATCAAACAATCTGGTGCGAGTAAGAAAGTTATTTCAAACTTTTTTCGCTAAAGTAGGTAACCAATACAATATTTGTATCAATTTCTACTATAATTTTATCAAATAATGCAAAAAGTAGCAATTCATTTTGCCACTTTTCTTATTTTTTCTTTTTTACTAAACTATATATTTCTTTATGAATATCATCTATTTCTCTCATTTTATTACCATCATTACATTGTACCTTATCCCAAGAAAGATAATCTGCTATAAACATAGCACTTTCATAAACTTTTTTCATAAAGTCTAGATTACTTTCATGTATATCATTAACTACGCCTTCATTTTGTTTTCTAGCATTTCTCATTTCTGTAACCAAATCAAATGGAGCATGTAAAAATATAACATTGTCTGGTTCTTTAATTCCAATTTTACGATATTCAAAATCAATAACATAATCTATAAATTTTTTCTTTTGATCTATGTCTTCAATTAGAGCAGATTGATAAATTAAACTAGATGTAGTATATCTATCAAGTAAAATAACTTTTCCTTGTTCATATAATTGTTTTAAACTTGTATACCAAGTAATACCTCTATCATTTGCATACAAACTATTTATAAAATAGGGAGATAATTCATTAGGTTGTCCAAATTCTCCTTTTAAATATTTTTCTACAGGAGCACCTTGATATGTTCCATAAGATGGGAAGTGATGATTAGCAATTTCTTGTCCATCATTTAGAAAATGATTACACAACATTTCATATTGTGTTGTTTTGCCAATTCCATCACAAGCACCTTCAACAACAATTAACTTTCCTTTTTCCATAATTAAATTTTTCTAACTAATGTTTTTCCTTCACTAAATTTACAATCAGATGAACAATTAAAATCTGGGAAAGTACATCTTGCACCATGAGAATATTTTTCAATATCTTTAGCAAGTGGACTATTTGATTCTTCTAATGCTTTTTTATATTTTAGTAGAGTTTCTCTTGTTTGTTGCATTATCTCAAGTTGTGCTGCTGAACATAATCTTTCTTTGCATTTTAAAATAAAATCTTCATATTTTCCAACTTCACTAATTTTAACAAGTTCTCCTTGTGGGTTAACACCTCTAACAATTTGCATATCTCCAAGCCACTCATCAACTAACATTTGATCATCAGCAATAATTGGTGGTACAAAGTATTCTTTTTCATTTAACATTTCCATTTGATAATCAAGTGTTCTATGTCTATGTGCTTGAGCAAGTTGAGCAAAAGAACCTTTATATAGTGTTGAATAAACATCTCCAAAATGTTCTTCTTTTTTATCTAAATCTTTACCAAATATAGATAAACTTCTATATTTTTCATTTTTCAATAGTCCTTCTTCAAGAACATTTACATCAGCAAGACCTTCTAATAATTCTTGCATAGAAGATGATAATTTTCTTTCAAAAGCATTACTCATATCAGCATTTTCAATATAATTTTGCATCCAAGAAGCAATATAATTAATTTGTCTTAAAGATGTTGAATAAATCATCTGTGTTGGCATAAATACAGTTACTAAATATCTAGCATTTTCTTGTGCTAGTTTTTGTATTTTAGCATCATTATAGATATTTCCATATTGTGATTTAATTTTGATTTTAAATATATCAATCCACTTATTATATAATCTTTCTTCATCTTCAGTTATAATTGATCCTTCTTGTCTGACAACTGGTGTATATCTTGCTGATTTTTCACTTGTTGTATATTGGTGTTCATTATTAAGCACCATTGCTAAAATTTTAGGTAAATTTTGTAGATTAAAGTTTATCAAAATATGGTCATAAACACTATGATGACCATTATTTAATGTCATATCAACTCTACGCATTGTCTTTTCTTCTGGCTCATTTTCAAGATGTGCAAATCCTTCTTTGTCATAACACACACCTGCAATCTTTCCAGATAATTTAATTGCCTCGTCTTTGTCAAAAGTTCCATCTGACTTTAAAAATTGGTTAGGCAAAATACCAACTTTAATTTTTGTTTGTTCCATCTTTTCCTCCTAATTGATATTTTCCCTTTTTACCCTTTTGTCATTTACATATATTATTTTAACACATTTATCTTTCAAAATCATCACTTTTGTCATTATTTTTATTATTTTGAATAATATCAATATCATTTTCATCAAGTATATCTTCATCATATAAATCATTAATGAAGTCATCATATTTATTAGTAGAGAAGAATTTATTTTGTAAAAATTCTATAAACTTTTTCCATAATTCTTTAAAGTAATCAACTATTTTTTGTAATTCTGATACTTTATCTTCTAACTCATCAATAGTTTCATTTTCTTCATTTAAGTCATATTCTAATTCTTCAATTCTATCATCACGAGTTTTTATTTTCTTTTTCAAGTTTCTTACTTCGTTAGAGTGTTCTCTTAAATCATCTTCATATTTTTTTAAGATTATATTTATATCATTCGCATTTCGTAAATTAGAAGTAGTATCATTAGTTTGTTCTATATATTTTTTGATTTTATTAACTTCTTCATTTGAAATAGTGAAATTATTTTTATTCATTATTGCTGGTTTTAGATTATCAATAATATCATTAATCTCATTGGACTTATTTTGTAATTCTTCTGTTTTATTATTTAATTCTTTGAGTTGCTTTTTATATTCATTCATATTGGCAACATTAATATCAACATTTCTTCCTTCTTCTTTTGCTTTAAGAGTGTAGTTTAAATGATAAACTCTATTGAATGAATTAATACAATATTTGGTGTTAGTATAGATATATAGACACAAAAAACTTTAGTAATGGTATACTAGGT
>CAOJDP010000012.1 GCA_948433085.1 uncultured Caryophanales bacterium | reverse complement strand
ATTTATTATATCAGCAAATATCCATTCCATACTCTCACTCCTAAATTGTAATTTATCTATCTGTGTCATTATCTACGAGAATAATCAAATCAGACTCTTCTTCAGTCCAAGATTTATTATAATCTCTATAATGCCAATGATTCTCCATCATCTAGTTTATTATTTTTGCTTTCATTTTTAACTATATTTAAAAATTCTATAATTTTATCTAAATCTTCTTTTTTACAACTTAAAGTAACTTGGCTTAATTTTAGAATACTCTTAAATTCTTCATCGTTTTTATCATATCCAAATGCTTCCATTATTCTTCAGCTCCTTTTCAAATTACTTTTATCGCTCTATTTATAATAAATATTATACCATGAAAGAAGCAAATCTTCTATGATCTGCTCTCTAATGTAATTTTATTTAATTATATTAACACTTTTTAAATCGCTTATTCTTAGATATTGTGTTACACTTTTCCTTTTATTTTTATTATAATAACTAAATATAAACCATGTATCATCATAATCTATTATTTTACCCATAGTCTTTGTTATTGAATTAAATAAATAATAATCAGTTATATTTTCATTATCTAAAACTATATAGACTTGCTTGTTCAAATAATTTCCTATATCTAAATGATTTTGCTTCTCTTTTGCTTGTAACCTTTTTAGCTTTTCTTCAATATCAATCAATATAATTATTATTAAAAATCCTAAAAATATTTCCATTATTTTAACAACTCACTTTCTACAATTCTAAATGATGTTATTAAATTAATATCCACTAATTTCTCTATTACTTTATTTTTATCCTTAAAAGAGAATTTTACAAATTCATCATTTACTTCTAATATAGTACATAGTTTACCAAATACCTCATTGTAATCGTCAGATAACATATCTAAGTAACAATCTTTCTCTACTAAGCTAGATAAAACATTTTTCCTTGAACAATTAATATCTAATTTGTTATCTGTTAAATCATCTAAACTAATTTTAAAGAATGATGCTATATTCTTAGCTTGTATAATATCAGGATTTGTAATATCTTTTTCCCAATTTGATAAAGTTTGTCTTGTTATGCCTAACTGTTCTGATAACTGTTCTTGTGTTAAATTTCGCTTTTTTCTAAGTTCAACAATTTTATTTCCTAAAGTCATAATTTCACCTCAAAAACATTTTATTACGAATCTGAAATATTATAAATAAAAATACTTTTACAATTTGTATAAATTCTTTTACAAATTGTAATTTGAGTTACTTTTTAATAACAAGTTTCATTCCCATTAATTTTTTTTCTACTTCAACATTATACTTTAATTCGTATGATAAAGTCCCTGACATAAAGGCGTCTTTTATTCCCATAATTTCTTTTGACATTTGCTCTTTATCTTCATACCAACCTAAAAAAGTATTATTAACTCCAAAAACAGTATTATTACTTTCGTCAATTCCAAATAAAGCATACTTTGGTGAATCTTTTCCACCTTTGTATTTATTTGATGATTGAATTTTATTGCAAGTTACTATAACATTTTCTATTGATGATATTATAGTGATTTTTCTTTCGTTATCTGTTTCGCCTAAATACTCAAATATTGAATCTCCAGTTAAGTCATCTAAACTTACATTAAATATTTTAGATAATTCTTTGCCTTGTTTTAAATCTGGACTAGACTCATCTAATTCCCAATTACTTATCGTTTGTCTAGTTACTCCCATTTTTTCAGCAAGTTGTTCTTGTGAAAGTTTTGCACCTTTTCTTAAATTCATAATATTTTGACCTATATTCATATAATCACTCCTTTCACAAAACATTTTACTTTTTAATCGTTATTTAATCTACCAAATTTCTTTGGAAGTTACGCAAATATTTTTAACATTTCAACAAATTATAATTTAGTCTTTAATTTTAATAATAATATCATAAGCAGTAGAACATTCTTCTTTTGATAATTTTGTTTCCTTTATTAGATATTCTATTGCCTCATCTCTACTATCAAACTTTTTCAATATATCTCTTACTTCTTTAAATACTTCAATAGCATTTTTAACTTCATTATTCATATTCTCATCTCCCTTTCAAATTGTAATTTAAATTATAGTTCTTTAAACTTAAAACCTTTTATATTATTTTCTTCTACAACATTTTTAAATTCCTCTGTAACATAAGATATTGCCTTTGGAAATTCTGGTAATTTAAAAATAGTTACATTCTTTAATTTTTCATTTTTAAAAACATATTTAATAACTCTCATAATTCTACCAGAAGATGGAAAACGCTTTATTTCTGAATTGTCATAATCAAGGCAATCAATTAAATCTGTTACATTTATTACATAAAATATTGTACCATTATTATTTATTTTAAATATTTGAGAATGTTTTTTCAAATATGGATATAAAATTTTATATGCTTTTTCATTCATAATATATGAACTAGGAGTAATGCTAAACACATCTCCAATAGGTTTATCTAATTCATCTTTATATTTACTTGGATAAATTAAATCAAATTTTCGATTTTCTACTTTCTTACCTTCAAATTCATAAGTTCTGTATCCATCTTTTGTTAAAGTTTCATAAGTTCTATAAGTATGATCTAACCATAATTCATAAACTTTTATATTTGATTCATCATTTTTATCAATTCTTCTTTTAGTTCGTAAAGCAAATTTTGATACTGAACTAATTGTATGACCTAAATCAAATCCCACATTCTCATCTCACTTTCAAATTGTAATTTTTCTATTTAGCAATAAATCTATAAATTGCATAAGCAATCCATATAAGCCAAGAGAATGCCCATATATCAAATATAAAACTTACTGATAGATACAAAATTGCAACTATAATGGCAATTATCCAATTCATTAGTTTTTTATTTTTCACAATATTTCATCTCACTTTCAAATTGTAATTTATGTTTATAATTCAAACATACTTTTCTCATAATCTTTTACATAGTATCTTATATTAGTTCTTCCTTTTTGAATAATAGTATGTCCTTCTTTTTCTAGCAACTTCTTTTGAAGTTCTATTCCTTCTGGATATTTTGGATTTAATTCGCCATCTGCTTTTAATGTTCTCCAATAAGGTGTTTCATCTTCTTTTCTTTGATAACTAGCCCAAGCAACAATAGATGTGAATATTCCTGCTGTTATTGGATCTGTAAAATCTGCATTATTCTTTTTTGCAAAGTAATCTCTAATTTCTCCAACTGTTATTACTTTTCCATAAGGTATTTTCTTCATAACCTCATCATAAGCCATTGGTGGTGCAAAATACATATTATCTCCACCATATTTTTTAATACTTGCCTCATCTGTAATTTTTACATATTTAGGCATATCTTTGCTATCTTTTAGCATAGCATTAAAATCTTTTTTACTTTCATTTGCCATAAAAAATTCCTCCTTCTACCTAAATTATATAAAATTATTTTATATATGCAATGAGGCAGTTTTATTTTTTACAAATATTTTTATAAAGATAACTTGTAATTTGTATTATACTAAAATTCTAAATACAAAAGCTAATAATAATGCTATTAGTAAATTATAAACACTATTTTTAGGACTTACATATAGCACTAATATTGCTCCTATAAATAAAATTGTATCAATTATACTTTTAAAATAAAAATACCACATACCTATACTAAAAGATAATATAAACATTACTGCCAGTATCAAACTACTAATCATAAGTGATATTTTATTTTTACTTTTTGCATACCAACAAATAAATGCAAGTATAGGAGATATTGATGTTATCGTGTACCAAATCATCATATAACTTTTTGGATTAAAACCACTAACACATATTGTATATAAATGATAACTTACTGTCATTCCTATAAATAATAAGAATACATTTAAACTTGCTCTTAACGGTGTCTTACTAAATACAGAAATTGTAATAGCAATAAATATCCATATTCCCAATTCAGAGAATACATTTCCTAAATCTAAAACGCCTAATATGTGTTGCCACCATACTGTATCATCAATACTTAAATTATCTAGCCATTTAGAAAATATCCCCAATATTATTCCTAATAAAAATATTAAACTTGTATTTATAATCTTCCTACTTAATTTTAGATTCTTATCAGGTATTCTAATTTTTTCTAAAACTTCTTTCATTTTTGCTCCATTCTAAAAATTGTAATTTTGCAATTACTTAATATCAAAATTTTCTGTTTTCAAATCACAATAATATCTACCACTTGTTGCAGTAAATTTTAAAACACAATAATCTGGATCAGTTACACCTTTTTTATAAAAAATTGTATCTCCCTTTTTCCAAATCATATTTTTGGTTTCTTGGTCTGTTAAAATTTCCATTTTTCCTTTTAGCATAACACCAACATATTTAATTAGTCCTTTGTGATAAAAATAAATACTAGCATTTGGATTACTTTTATATTGATTAACCCTCATAGATGAAGTGTTAGTAGAAAAGTAAAATTCTTTTAAACTGTTTCTTTTTCTAGGTTTTAGCATTGCTTTTACATTAGGATAGTTTTCATCATCAATAGAACATATAAAACTAACCTTTTGTTTATCAATAAATTTCTCAATTTTCTTTAAATCCATAATACTTAATCTCACTTTCAACTTGTAATTTAGCGAACTAATCTCTTTATTCTCTCAACATAATCATCTGCATGATTTATGCTAATATCCCCATGATAATATCCTTGTAGTACATCAAGTTCACTATTTGGTATTAAATTAGCAATTTTAGTTGCCGATTTTTTCATAATAGGTCTTTCTTTGCTTCCTACCAATACAAGCACTTTTGCTCTAGTATGTGATAAAGTATCTTTTACTTCATAACTAGAATTTGACTTCATAAAAGCAATTAAATTATCTTTTGTAATTTTACAAGTATCTTCATAATACATATCAAACAAACTGTTTTTAAGTTTTAAACTTTTAAACTGTAGTTTTGAAAACCATTTTTTACTTATTAAACAATATGATAAATTAAATGTTGGCTCTATCATTTTATAAGTAAAATTCATAGGAATTGCCAAAGCACTTTCAACAATAGCATATTCACATATATTGGGATTTTTAGATAGTATTTCTAACAATATTTGTCCTCCTAATGATAATCCTCCAATTAGTTTTACTTTTCCATTATAATTATCATTTATAAAATTTATTATTTCTAAAGCATTACTTTCAATGGAAGTAAAATTTGTATCACTATTCGAATGTCCGTCTAGTATAGGGATAACTATGTGAAATTCATCTTCAAGCAATCCTATTTCATCTATATAATTCCACCAAGAAAGACCGCCACCATGCAATAAAATTATAGTATCATTATTCTTTGATCCATATTCTTTATATTCCATCTTACACCTCTAGATTGTAATTTAGTGAATAGTATGTGCTGTAATAATCGTATAACTGTATGAGTTAATAGTTATCTTTATATTATCAATTTCACAATACCAATTCTTGCCTTGTTTATATATATTACATTTTTTATCTAAAACTTTATTTTTGCAATAATCAACTACATCATTTGTATCTAGTTTAAGATTTTTCTTAATTCTATCTATACCCATTTTTGTAGTATGAACTTTATCTATATTTAATAACAATATCTCTTTATTCATAAACTATCAACTCCATAAATTGTAATTTAGCAATTACTTAATTCCCTTTTCTTAAATTATATTAAATTGTACTGGTATATCCATATTAACTATAAGTTCTGCCCAAGAAATTTTACATATTCACTATATGGCTCTTTTTAAGATTATATTAAAACTAAATTAAACTTATCTTGATTTTCCTATTTTTTCTGGTGCTGAATCAAGATTCTCGTAATCTTTCCACCTATCACTATATTCACTATCAAACGAAATGCCATATTGTGATAATATTTTTTTGACTAGTTCTTCTCTTGTCAACTCACTATTTGGTTGAGTAGAAATACTTTTAAAATATTCTATCCATTTATCTTCTATTTTTTTAACCTTTTCATCATTAAAAACAGGGGGGTGATTAAGTGATTTCTCATTGTCAATTGTAGTTTCATTATTAATACCTTTCAGATAATCAAAAAAATCACTTCTTATTATTGCTAATGTTTCTTTTTTTAAACCCTTTTTTTCTAAATATTGTTCAAATAATTTCCCCATTTCTACTAGTTCTTCTTTACTAATTGAACTAGTAATATCATGTGAATTTTCCATTAATTCACTCATAGTTTTTTCTTTTCTTTCTAGCATAAGTTCTCCTCCTTATATAGTTACTATTATTCTACCATAATTTTGAAAAAAATTCTATCATTGAGGATACTTATCCTACAAATTACTATTTGTATGATAGATTAGCAAAAAATATAATTAATCTATTTGTACACAAATAATAGTTGAATTTATATAAATATTATAATACTTTTCATATCCTTTTTAAAGTTATTGTGTACATTTTCTTTTAAGAAATTCAAACAGTTTTATAATTTTTTATGTACCAAATCAAGAGTTACTTTTTAGCAGGATAAGGGTGTATTACAAACAACTTGCCAGTGGCAAGTTTATCCCTAAAATAAAGGGTTTCTTAGATTTTGAATTGTATTACAAAATCTTTTTTGTTTTACTTTCGTATTACAAGAAAATAGAAAATATTATATAAAAAGGGCTAGTTGTTTTACAAATGTATTACAAATAACCCGCTTTTCATACCTAAAAACTAACCAATTTGTACCAAAATTTGATATTTTTAGAAGAAATATATAACCTTAGTTGGTACAAAAATATGTACCTTACATATTTACATTTATAATATTTATTGGACTAACGGGAATTTCTATTAATCCATAACTCGTTATTTTAAATTTATCAATGATGGGTATTAATTTAAATGGTTCATTAAAGTAATTACCTTTATTATATTTGAGCATAAATTGTTGATCATTAACTTGTTCTTTCTTTAATTCTTGATAATCAATAGGAAAGCTTAATTGTAATTTTTTAATATACTTTTTAATTTCTTCTCTAGTCATTGGGGCTGATACTTCAATATTTATAGGTATATTATTTTCTTTTATTACCTGATTTCTATTGATACCACCATTATTAAATAGATTGGCATATTCTTCAATAAATGTTTTTCTAAAATTAATTTGTTTTATTTTTATATCTTTATCATTTTTAATAACCTCTATATTATCAATATAACTTGTTATTAGTCCTTGTTTTTCCGATATTGAAAGCTCACTCCATTTAGCTCGGAAATTTAATTCATAAAATGGGTTGATAAAACATTTGATATTCTCTATATCTCTTTTTAACATTATATCTTCAAATGTGAAATTATATGGCTCTAGTTCTTGTTCATCTTTTATTTTCTTACCAATATCATTAATTCTATTTTCTAAATAAGTTTTATCTTCTTTATATTCTTCTAAACTAATGATTTCATTTAAGTAGGCATCTTTAAGTCTTATTACTTTATCTTTTAAATTAATTAATTCTTTAGAAAGCAATTCATTAGTATTCGTTATTTTATGTTTTAAAAGTGGAGCGAAATATTTTCTAACAATCGAATCATACTCAATTATCTCCGTTATTTCATCAACTAATAATTCTATTAGTTGATCTTCTCTAATATATGTTTTACAACTATTACATTGATAATAAATATATTTCTTTTTACTTCCACCTGGAGCTTTACAAGCCATTATTTTATGACAATTTGGACAGATTATTTTTTGAAAGAAAATATAATCATTTCTTCTTGTATAATTACGAGTATTCTTCCTAGTTTGTTCTTGACATTCTTCCCATAACTTTTTAGATATAATTGGTTCAACAACATTTTCATAAAGCACAGGATTTCCTGTTCTAGTTCCACTTATGAAATCACCCTTATAAAGTGGATTGGAAAGTATTTTAAGAATTGTTGTATCATACCATTTTTTATTTAGCACTTTTTCATCATTAAATATATTAGCTATTTGCTGATAGGATTTACCTTTATAATATAAATCAAATATTCTTTCTACTATGTTAGATTCTGCTGGATTAATAATTAACTTCTTATCTTTTCTCATAAAACCTAGTATTTTTCTTACAGGAATGTGTCCATCTTTGATAGCTCCAACCATGCCAAATTTTGTTCTTTCACTAACTCTTTCAATTTCTAATTGTGATAAAACAGTAAGCATTCTTACAAAGAATCTTCCATTAGCAGTTGATGTATTAATATCATCCATAGCGCATTCTAAACTACATTCGTATTTTTCTAGTTCACTAATTAGTATTTCTAAATCTCTTACACTTCTTGTTAATCTATCTAGTTTATAAGCAACGATAACATCTACTTTTCCATCTCTAACACTTTCTAGCATTTTTTGAAATTGTGGTCGATGTTCCATGTCTTTAGCAGATATTCCTGCATCTTCGTAAATGTCATAGATATTGTAATCCCGATATCTACATAAATCTTTTAATTTTTCTTGTTGTTCAGGTAGAGAATAACCCTCACGAGCTTGATCCTCTGTGCTGACACGACAATAGATTGCTGCATTCTTCTTATTCAATATTCATTTCCTCCTTTTCAAGAATTTAAGCATTTTACCATATTTTACTACCTATACTTTAAATTACAATAAACTTATGCGGTTGAATTTCGCTTTTTTTCGTATTCGATTTGTATTTAAAATGTACACTTGATAAAGCCCTCTAATTCTTTCAAAGGAATAGAACTGTTTAAATTATTAATATAAACATCTTCACACTCATTAAAGAAAAGATAAGTAATTTCATTTATTTCAAGTTTGTGAGGCTCTATATAAGCAATATTAGTGGTTATTAAACTAATAGTACTTCCATTTTCTAGCTTTGCTTTAATATTATTAAATTTAAGCAAGTTATTAATTTTCTTTTCTAATTCCTCATCAATTTCTAATTTTTCTTTTACTATTTGCATAACTAATCAAACTCCTTCCAAAACAAACAAAAAAGATTAACCGAAATTAACCTTTGTTTATTTGAAAGTCGAGATAGTTCGACTAATTTCCCTATGGTGACCAGTACGAGAACTGTTTAATAACTTTATTGTAATATATTTTTCTTTATTTTACAAGGATTTATTTGATTTCATTTTCACTTATTTTTACTCATTTCTGAATTTTTAGTACCTAAATAGTACCTAGTTTTTCACAGAAAAAGAACTTATAAAAGTCCCCTATTTTCAATTAAAACAATATAATGATTATTGACTAATAGCTCAATTACATCATCATACTTCTTAATGTTAATTGAACGTATATCTTTCGCCCATGTTTGCAAGAAAGATATAGCTTCTTTATGATTTAATATCATATTATCTCCCCCCTTAGGGAATGTATACTAACATGATATTGTGTCTATATCTGTCGAAATATGCTTACTATATATCTTTTTAAATTTATTGTATGTTCTAATGATTTTGTTAGAATCTAATTTTTCAAAACAAAGTAATTTATATTGATGATATTTTTTTCTGAAAGGTTTTAATTGTTTTTCGCTAACTTTAAGTTCTCGCAAAATGATAAACATTACAAAAAATATTTCTTCTAATATTTCATCTGAATCTAAATTATTTAATGCTTTAATGTAATTTTTATCTAAATTTTGATTAATTAATTCTTTCAGTTCTTTTACTATATAAAGCTTTATTTGCACTTGTTTTAATTCATTTTGTAAGTTCATATATATAATCACTCTTCTTTTTTATTATTGTAACATAACATTTAATCTTTCTTGTTGTTTATTAGATAACAAAATGCAAATTTTTTTCAAAAACAGTACCAAAAAGAGCCAGCTTCAGCTAACTCGTATGTCAATTGAAAAAGTACAATATTGTGCTTTTTCGTTTTTTATTATATAGATTGTTACATGCTATGTCAATACTTTTGCAACATTTGGACAAAATAAAAATTCAACCTGTACTAGCATTGAATTATTGTTTTACTTTCATCTTATCAATTTTATTTATTATTTTTTGTTCATTTGATTTTCTATTTTTCATTTTTTGTTCAGAAGAAGGATAAATTGTAGCTATGCAAAATATATCTGGGTCATCATTTGAAGGTTTAACTGTAACAACAACATACTCCATCATTTTTTTATGATATTCAAACCCTTGATTTTTAATATTGTAACATACATAATCTGGATCTTCTATTATATCTCTTAAATGTAGCATTGTATAGTTTTTACTTTTTTCGCCTAATTCAAACTGATCATCATGTTTTTGTGTATGCCTATGAATACCTGCAAATTGATAAATCGGACGATTTGCTAATTCAGGAAAATGCCATTTTACAGCTATTGCTTTTGTTATTTCACCAATAATTTTTGACTTGAATTCATACGACAATTTATTCACCCACTTATATAAAAAATAAAAGCTTACTCAATAGAGTAAGCCCTTACAGGTAATGAGGTAGGACTCCCAACCCTACATGTATACTTTCGATTTATAAAAAATCTACTCGGCCTCTTTCGAGTGTGCTGGAAGAAGATTTTCCAGTCTTCTACATTACCTACTTATAATGTTAATCCCCTTTGATGTCAAATTATGTCACCTCTTGATGACAACTATAATTTACCATGATTTTTTATCAATTGCAACAAAAATGTCCGACTTTTTTTCGTTTTTTGTCATATTTTACCGTTTTTTTCATATTTTATGTTATTTTTATACATTACTTTACATTTTATTTCATTTTATCTTATTTTCATTCATTTTAATTTTATGATCTACTTATTTATTTAATTGCACAAAAAACCTAGTCAAACGACTAGGCTTTTACCATATTGCCGATGTTGGCAAAATGATTACTTAATAACTGCATTTGTTTCTGGTGCTACATAAATTTGGCATTGTCCAAAATCTCTAGTTTGAATAATTGCTACATTAGGCATTGTCCACCCTAGAATATCATATTCAAGTCCACCGAACTTGCTTGGTAAAAGAAATCCTGTTGCATTTTCTTTACCATTAATTTTAGCTACAGGTTGTTTATCCATAGCATATACTCTCCATTTTTCGGCATCAGCTGGAAGATATAGTCTTTGTCTTATAGGTTGTTCTACTGGTTTTGACTCTTCCTCTAATTTTGCATATGGTCTTAATACTACATAATCATTAGTAAAGATATTACTATATCCACAAGCTCCATTATCATGTCTAAAATTATTTTGATCATATATTGTGTTTTCATCTACACAAATAGCAATATGTCCATATGCAACTCCATTGATGACACCATCATGTGGAAATACTAATATATCGCCTTTTCTTTGGTCTGATACAGTATAGCCTAACCCCTCGCTCACATATGACTGAATCCAATCTTTTGCGTTACCACGGGCTTTTGCTGGTTGTTCTAGACATTGCACTAAGTACTGTTGAATTAAACTTACACATTGACCTTTTAACTTTGATGGCACATTTACCCACGGAACATCTACTTGTGTTCCTTTTGTATTTTCAATAAATTTTTCTAATGATATTTTTGCCATACTAATTCTCCTCTACTTTCCTACATTGATTTTCCCATTTTTTATACGCATCTAAATATAACTCTTTTTTATCTCCGTTGTAAGTTAATTCGTAATACATGCCATCCGAAACAGTTGTACTTACCATTGCTTTATTATTCTGTAATGTTTTACATGACCAAACAATAAATACATTATCCTCTGTTATTTTTGTGTCATCAGTTATTTCTGCTCTATTATTGAAATAATCAACAATAGTTTCTTTACATAATTTTTCAAATTCATTATTTCTCATAACTACTCTCCTTCTTTCTTATCTTTTTTATTAAAGAAATATGTCATTATAGCACCATAAGATGTACTAAATAACATCAATACATCTTTATTAACCTCATAAGGTATAAATAATAAAATTACCATCGCTATTGTCATAACGACCGTTACAAATGATTTTAAATCTGTCCATGCTTTTTTCATATTTTACCTTCTTTCACAAGCTTGTCCCATTTACTATGAACATAAGAATTTCTACCTGCACTTGTATATTCGTCGAATAATTCATGGGCAAGTCTCTTTTGTTCTTCTGATATATTGCCTTGTTCTGCAAAACACATCAAGTTTACTAAATCAATTTTAATTGAATCAATTTTTGATTCTTCCATTTCTTTTTTCACGCATTCAATTTCTGTTTTTATTGGTGCTACTACTTTTTCTAATTTTTTGTCAATTGGATTTGTAATTGTACTAATTATAGTTTTTATGTTACCAAACAATAAAAGAAGAAATGCAAGTGTTATTGATATTTGTCCTAATGTTATATGTTCCATTTTTAATCACTTCCTTAATCGATTTTTTTAATACTCATAAAAGATGCTAAACTATTCCCTGTAATTCCTCTTACCGTAAACGTATTCTCAAGCGCCCAGTTATTTTGTATAGTAAACTTTATCTTGTCTCCTTCCACCACCTCAATTGCTGGTATCATACAAATATATTGATTATATGTTGACAATGTTAATGGCATATTGAATATTGCTGTATCATTTTTGTATATGAGAAAAGAAGCATCCCTACTATTTTTTACTGCTGCTGTACTTATCAAACACATTACTTCGATTGTATTTACGTCTTTTGGAATTATTACATTTCCATTTTGCAATGTAAAATCTCCCTTATTTTTGAAAAATGTATCGAATGGAACTATTAAATTCTGCCATTGTGCACCAGTAAAAACAAGTTCTTTGTTAGCATTTAATTTAACTATAACATATTTAGATTCGTTTATAATTTCTTTACCATTTACACCAAATTTTCCAATAACGTTAAAATTTAACTCATCATCTGGCATACCATTAACAGCATAATGATAATCTCCATTATTGTCTTTATATCTTGCTAAACCTACTTTTCCATCGCTTACATCAGCTTGCAAAGTAGCTTGATATCTATTAGGTGTAAATACAATTGTTGATGTCCCATCTTTAATCATTACTTGTATTTTGTATTCTTTTCCAATTTCAAATCCACCATTTGAGCCATTTGCGTGCAATTCTATTTTGTCATTAAAATCAAATGAAATTGTTGTTGAATTACTATTGTCATATGTACTCATAACATTTTTAACTTTATTTGTAATATCAAAGTAATCTGTCCAAGTCGTTCCATTATAAACACGATATCCGACATATGTTAATTGATTTGCATAATTACTATCTGTTCCATTTCGCCAATTACCTTTCCAAAGGGTAAATTTGCCCCTTAAAAATGTTTGAACATCAACGCCATTGGCACGCTGTGTTGTTAATTCATTTATAACTGCATTTATGTATGCAATATTATTTATTGTTTTTGTAACAGTTGTATATAAATCTCTACTATCATATACAGTTACTTTAAGTGTGTTTCCTGTTGCGCTTGTTGATGGAGTTATAGTAGCTGATACATCATTTGTTGAATATGATACTTCAACCATGCTGCTACCCCAAGAAACAACATATTTTTTAATACTTGCTCCATTTTTAGCAACTGCTTTATTAGCAGATGAAATTGTAAATTTGCAACTAGAATAATTGTCGACTAACAATTGATTATTCCCAGTAAGATTAACCATTTCACTTATGTCTTCGTAAGTAAAATTTGAAAATGTAGGATAACATTGGCTTTCATTAATTGCATATGTTCTAGTCTGTGTTGTTCTTGTAGATACTTCATAAATACAAGAATATACACAATTTGCATTTTTCGAATTTGGAATACTATTGTACAAAGTACTTGCATTTGGAGTAAACGTAATAGATGTTTCTGTTGTAGTACTAGAATAAAGTTGTGTTCCACTTACACTATCTTTATTCATACGAATTGTAACATTTCTCGATAATGGATTATAAATAGTTAATTTTTGACTATTACCAATAATCAAATTAGATGTTTCTACTACAGTGATGTGAGGATAATCATATGTATTAACAGTTAGAGATGATGTATCAGTTGTTAATTGACTATCTTTTCTTCTAACACGTGTTTTAATATTATAAGATGTGTTGGGAGAAAGTCCACTAATCGTATACGTTCCACTTGTGGCATTAACACTTCCTACTGATACCCATGTTGCACCATTATCTTTGCTATACCATACATAATCTACTGTATTCCCTGCTGACCAATTCATTTTAATCGTTGTTTCTGTTTTGCTATTTAATGATTGAGTTATAGTCGTATATCTTGGAATATTTGGCAATTGCAAATCTGCTGTTTGAGCTGTCGCATCCCAACCCCACGATGTTGATTTAAAAGTTGCACTAATACTTGCATTAGCACTTCCAGAAACATTATGTGTAACTGTGCCTGTTATTTCATTTAATGTAGTTTCTCCTGCATAAAATGTAGTTCCAGAAATATCAATAACTTGACTAGCAGCTCCTTCTGCTGCAAGTGCCTTTACTGTAGATGTTCCCACATAAAATTCTCCAGTACTAAAATACAAAGTAGATTTATAAGAAACTGATGATTGATTATTTGCTATGCTTTGAGAATCATATTTTGCATACGCTCTTAAATAAACATCTGAATATCCAGTATTTCCTATTCTTACTTCTGCAACTTTTTGATAATTTGTTGTTAGTAGCATCTAACTCACCCCTTTATATATTCAATATAACAATCATTTCCGTTATATTGAATAATGTCATGTACCAAGTTTTTTTGTGTGTATTTTCCAGTTTGAAAAATATCAATTGTTTCCAATCCAAGATTTGTAAATTGACTAATTACATCTCCAATTGATGAGCCATGCAATTGTCTTACTTGAAATCCTTGTGTAGTCATCATTGTTACGAATCCACCTTCAATTGAGTAACAACTAATACCTAATTGTGACATCTTAATAACAGTTCCCCAAACTTCGCCACTTGATGGTTGCCATTGTTGTTTTTCTCCATCGTTCAGCATTAAGTCACTGATTTCGACTTTTCCATTATAGACAGACTCTGATTCAATTTTTAATGTTAAATCTGTGTTATCTACAAAAAATCTACATTCTTCTTCGTTATAAATATCTTGCCAATTCATTGCACCTGTAAAGGTTTTCTTATAAAGTGGACTGAATTCACTCATTCCCCATAGTGTTACAGTAGTTGTTACATCTTCATCTTGCCTGATTTTGAAATTGAATGATTTTACTGTATCAAGTGTTAATCCCCCAATATTAGTAGAAAGTGATGTTAATGTTCCTTTTGAAATTGTTATTTTGGATGCGCTTGTTGTTTTTCCTATGAGGTTACTATCCTCCCCAAAAGTAAATGTTCCTTCTTCACTTTGCATCCAATATTCATTTCCAAATAGACCAACACTATTTTTAATTAGATTGTTTCCACCTGTAATTTGGAATAAATTTTGGATTCCTTTTACATCCATAATCGTTTGTGTTAGTTGTTTCTGTTGTTCATCCTGTTGTTCTTCAATATTGGATACTGACATAATCAATTGACTATAACCTTCAATTCTTTCAGCACGAATTGTTCCTGATGTAATAGTATCAGCATTGATTCCTTTACCTGTAATTGCAGCAATAAACGGGCCTTCTATTCCAGTTTCGCTAATTCCAAACCCACCTAGTCCTATGCGAAGAACATCCTTTGCATTTTCTTTTGGTAGTTCATCTACAATAAGAATCTCATTATCATCAATATAAATATGTCCAAGTTTATTCAAATTGTTGATTCTATTTGTTTGTTCATTAATAAATTGTCCTTGTTGTGATACCTTTGAAATAATATTTGAAATATTATTTTTAATATTATCAAACTTTGATTTTACACTGCGATCATAATTACCAAAAATTAATTTTGACATTTTTTTAGTTAATAAATTATAATCGTATTCTTGTACTTCTGTAGATAATTCTACTAGTGGATGTTTTACATGGATAGTATCTCCAATATCAACAGTTTGCACAATATTAGATGTTACCTCATAACAAACTTGTGGATATTGATTGATATTTAAATATTCATTTGCTTTTTTACGAAGTTCTGGAACGAGATTTTCCTCTGTTAATTCTTCATCCTCTAAATCTGTTTCAAAAGAAACTGTTTTTGTATAATACTTATCATACATAATAGAAGACAATAAAAATTGTTCAGGAAGCATAATTGCATCATAGCCAACTGGATATAATTTTGTAACAACATTACTCCAATCTTCATAAATTTTAAAATCTTGTAAATTTTTGTGATAAGAAACTATCTCACCATTGTCATTACCAATTTTTTGTTTAAAATAAATATCGTAGTTATCAAAATCAAATGTTCCACCCCAACGTTCTTCTATTATTTCCCATGCTTCTAACATATTTTTTCTGATAAAATATGCAGTACTAATAGTATCAACATCAGATACAATATTAAAAGGGCTACTATTGTCAACCCTTTCATTGATATAATTTAAAACCCCGCCTCCATTTAATGAAGTAGGGCGAACATCTACTAGAAAATAATCTCTTGCACGAAATGCAATATGTTCTGCTTTAAATGATATTTTCTTTGTCGTATAAGAAATGTCGTAAATACTAAATGCTTGTGGATTCAATTTTGATTTTGTTTTTACAACACATAATTTATCTTGCTTTATATAATCTTTATATTTGATATCAACTTCGACATCTACTTCCCATCCATTTAAAGATTTCCTTTTATTTTCAACACATTTTAATGGAACAATCACAATATTTCCATTGGAAGAAAAATCAGTATCTTCTGAATTGAATATTTTAATCATAACCAACAATCCTTTCGTTTTATTTTTATAGTTGGATTGCCACTATAAATTATTACAGAATTTTCTCCAGGATATAGAATTGGATATTCATATCCTATTTTTAGATTCCGATTTCTTAGTAATGATTCATAAGATGCATTCATTGTCTTACAATCGATTTCTACATAATTTTCATCATTTGTAAATTCATATGTAAATCTAACATTTGCAATTGAAATATCAATTGCATTTTCCGTACCTTTTTCAAGGCGAATAATAGGTAATGAATAAATATTCCCTTCATTGACAACATCATTTTCAACAATCATAAAATCATCATCTTTTTTATACCAAAACGGCGCTCTTATAAACATAAGGTCTATTACTTTGATTGATGCATTTCGTATTGGCTCTAGTGTTTGATAGAAATAAGCGGTTGTTACTCTATCCTTATATTCAAATTCACCTACACCGTTCAACCAAGCAAATATATCATCTAATTTGGATGGATTTATAATTTGCACTTTCATTGGTCTTTCTACATTAGAATATCCATATGTTTCTATAATATCTCCATCTCTACCATCAATAGATGATGTATCATATTTCTGTGCAGCACGAGCAAGAAAATGTTCCTCCTCTTCAATTACTACATTCATATCCTTGCTTGATATTCCTTTAAATTTAAACATTATAACACCTCTCTTAGTCTGTTATCTATTAGTCTCACAAAACCATCATCATCCAATTGAATTTTACATGCATTTAGTGCCCTTAAAAATAATAAATACAATTTATTATAGTCTATTTCAAATGTAACGTTGTTTGTGCTATAACCTGGTGTATATGTAGGATTAGAAGTAGTATCTTCTAAATCAATAGCATTTCCTATATTTTCAAATTCTTTTAAAAGATTATCAGCAACATTATTAGTTTGTTTGTATAGATTTTTTTCTTCTGATTCAATTCCTTTTTCTGCACCAAGCATAACATTTTTAAAAATTTCTCTTGTTTTTCTTGATGGTGAGTGAATATCAAATGCTGTTTTTAATCTTCCAAGGATTCCATTAGCTATATTAGTTGCTTTTGCATATAACTGAGGCTCTGAATTCTGCATTCCTTCTAACATTGGTTGCATAACTTGATTCATAACTTCCTTTGTTTTTCCTGGCATATTATTATAAGTACTTACAATTCCATTTACTATTTCTTTTGTTTTCTCATCAAGTTTCCCACCGTAAAGTTCTGTATTACCTATCATTTCTAAATATTTACCTAATTCTTTTGTGGATGCATTGTCTAAATCTTTATACATTGAATTGTATATTTTTTGAATTTCCTTTTGATGTTTCGATTTTTCACGTTCTATCTTATTGATTTTTTCAACCGCAAACAAAGTTTCATCATTTTCTATTTCGGCAATTTTATCAGCATGAATTCTATTTTGTTCCTCTATTTTTTTATTCGTTTCTTGAAGAAGTGAGAAATATTTATCATCTGCCTCAGTACGCTTTGCGTAACCTTCTGTAACCACTTGGTAGATAGATGCGAATTCGCTATTTGCTTGTTCAATATTTGCTTCTTTTTGAGCAATAATCCTATTATACTCTTGTGCATAAGCTTCATTTTGCATTGTAGCTTGATCACCATAACGTTGATTGAGTAGTGCGAGTTGTTCTACAGTAGATTCTTCTATAAGTTGTAACTCTACATCACGTTGATCTTGCATTGTTTTTATTTTTTCTTGTGCAAGTGTTTGGTATCCCTCCAAACTACCTTGATAAGATTCTAATTCTGTCGTATACATTTGCACAATTGTTTGAGATTTCTGTTGTTGTACTTCTAATTCTCTTTGGGATATTTCATGCATTGTTTGAAAATACTCATTTAATTTTTGAATTTCTTGATCTGTATAACCTCTGCGTTCTTGCGATGCAAGATTCACAATTTCTGTAATGCCTTCTTGTGCTGTTTGCATATTCTTTGAAAGTTCTGCTTTTTCTTCTGATGATATAAATAAATTATCACTAAATTTGTTTAATTGCGATGTAGCATTATTCACACCATCTACGAATTCTTTTGCACCTTCTGCCATGGTTTTAAAATCTTTATCTACATCTGCGGTTACTGATTTTGTTTTAGAAGCGATTAAGCCTATTGTTCCAACAAGTGTAGTAATTGCAGTAATTGCTATTCCAGTTGGTGATGATATTTTCCCT
The DNA here is from genome assembly GCA_948433085.1 of uncultured Caryophanales bacterium. Lineage (GTDB taxonomy): Bacteria > Bacillota_I > Bacilli_A > RF39 > UBA660 > UBA5026. The sequence continues at coordinate 12,939 of CAOJDP010000012.1, read as the reverse complement.
ATAAAGGAAGCCAATCCATTGACTGCCGTACTAGTAGATGTCATTGTACCTTGTGCTACTTTTAAAGCATCATGAAAGGTCCCAAATCCTTTTATTACAGTGCTAGTAGTAGATGTTATTTTTCCTAAAGTAGTAATTAAAGGTCCTGAAGCAACTACTACAGCACCTATTTTTAGAATCATTTCTAATTGTCCATCATCTAATTTACTGATTTTTTCAGTCCATACTCCTATTTTATCTACTATTTTTTCAACAATAGGCATTAACTTATTTCCGATTGTAATTGCATTATCATTTAATTTGTTTTTAGTAATCTCTAACTTACTTTTTAAGGTTTCATATCTTTTATTAGCTTCATTTGTTAAGGCGGTATTATCTTCCCAAGCATCATTTCCAACTTCGATTGCTCTTGTAAATAATTCAGAAGCATTGGCACTACGAAGCATTGTATCTCGTAATCTTACTTCACTAAATCCTAAATCATCTAACATAGCAAGGGTACTTTTACCAGCAGAATCTGTATCTCCTAATCCCATAATGAATTTAGAGATTGCACCCATTGCATCTTCTTCAAAACATCTTTTAAATTCTTCTGTAGACATTCCAGCAATATTCGCAAAGTCTTCTAATTGATCATTGCCTGTTTCTACAGCTGTTGCCATTTGAATCATTGCTTTTGAAATAGCAGAGCCACCCATTTCAGCTTCGATCCCTACTGATGATAAAGCGGTAGCTAATGATAGAACATCAGTTTCTGTCAGACCTATTGTTTTACTTGCACCAGCAAGACGCATTGACATTGATAAAATTTCTGCTTCATTAGTAGAAAATTTATTTCCTAAATCAACAAGTGCTGAGCCTAACCTTGAATAGTCATCCGAAGATGTATGCATGATATTCGCAAATTTAGCAAGAGATGTTGCTGCCTCATCAGCAGATAGAATCGTAGATTCTCCTAAATCTATCATAACCTTTGTAAATTCCAGTACATCATCAGTTGCAATTCCAAGTTGTCCTGCTGCCTCTGCAACCGCAGATATTTCTGTTGTACTAGCAGGCATAACTTTTGCCATGTCACGAATACCCTGTTTTAGATTATTCATTTGTTCTGCTGTGCCATCTACAGTCTTTTCAACACCTGCAAAAGCACTCTCGAAATCGATTGCAGATTTTGCCATTCCAACCATACCACCTGCGGTTAACCCTGAAAAAACAGATATTTTCTTGCCTGCTTTAGAAAAAGACTCCCCTACATCATCTAAAGTAGAAGTTACGCCTTCTAACTTAGTTTTCATAGAATTAAGTTGTGAGGTAGTTTCTTTAATCTGTACTTGATATTTTTGTAATTGAACTTCTGCTTGTGTCAATTGATTTGTCTTTTTTCTAATTGCCGATTCGTCCTTTTCTTCGGCATTTTTTAATTCTTCTAATTGTGAACGTAAAACAGATACCTTTTGTTGTTGAAGTTCATATACTTTATTCAAATTGTCTAATTTGTCTTTTAATTTATCAGTAGATGATGTGGAACTATCCCACTGTGCTTGTGTAATTTTAAATTGATTACGTGTCGTACTTAATTGACTATTAATATTTTTTAAAGATTCTATAAAGTCTGTAGTACCATTGGCATTGAAGACAAGCCCTACTTTTTTTAAATCATTATTCATAATTAATGTCTTTTTCTATTTTGTGATTTTTGAGTTGTTGTAATATCTTGTTGATTTACAAAATCGATAATTCGTTCTACATCTAGAACATTTACTAAAGATAGAGCTTGTTTATAAGTTAATTCTTCTTCTAAATTTGCACACAATATTGAATATACAATATGATTTGCAACATACATCGTATTACCATTTTCTATATCTTTTTTTAATTCCTCAATACCACCCTCATAATCACTTAAATATTCAAGAACAATAGGCGTAAATTCTAATTTAATTGTCTTTCCATTTTTTAAAGTTATATTCATTTAAAACCACTCTTTCTAATAAAAAAAGGAGCTAGTTTTCACTATGCTCCTTCGATGTTTTCATCTTCTACTGTTTCTGTTTCTTTGCATGCATTATCTAAATCTTCATCTGTTAAAATTGGTTTACTAAAGAATTTTTCTTCTGTTAATCCATCTGGATAATTTTCCATTTCACTATTTACATAAGTCTTTTTGTCACCGTTTGAATTATAAGAATATGCCCTTATTGTAACAGTAGAATTTTGTTCAGAAAAGTTTTCTTCTTTTGTCGCAATATCATCTGTATTTTCGATTAATTGACATTTAGGATACCAAGCGTATTCAACACCACCACCTAACATTTTTTTAACTTTTCCAAAAGCAAAAAATGGTCTAGTAGCTGTTCTACCTGAACGATTTAAACCTGTTTTTCCTACAATATCGCCCCTCATTCTTGCTAAATCACCTGGATCAATTGCAATAACTTCTACAGACATATCTACACTTTCATTCTGGTTGACTGTTTCGTAATCTTCTCCACTAGCTCGAACAGTAGTTGATTCGCCGTTTTCAGTAGTTCCAATACTTTTTACAATATTGCTTTTAATAACTTCTTCTTCATATGTATTTGGATTATATTCTCCAATATCTGTAGGAACATTAAAATTATAATAAAGTGCTCCTACAGTTTCTACTAACATAGGTCTTTTTGTTTTTATCATAGTTTTTCTTCCTTTCATTTATAAAATTTATCTAGCATTTTGCTATAATATTTGTTTTTGTTTTGGTTAAATGTAGGTCTTAAATGAGGTTGAGATTTCATCTTTTTTGTTCCATCTTCTAGCATTAGTCCATAATATTTACCCCAACCTACTCCTACATCTACATTTGTTTTTCGATACGTAAATGTATCAACTATATGAGTATATCCACTTTTATGTATTTTGGAATATGGCTTCGTAAGTTTTAACAAATCTTTAACAAATTCATTTGCCCCTATTTCTAAAATATCAAGATAATTTTCTGTTTTAGAAATAAACATATTTACTTCATTAAATAATTCATCAAATCCAATCAAAGTTTCTTCATGATTAGTCCTTGAACTATACGACATTCTCTAACACATCAATTCCAAAATAAGAATGCCAGCATTTATCTTTTTCAACATATTCATGTTCTATTCTCACAAATATACCTTTTTGTGCTAACAAATTCTTAAGTTCAATCAATTTAGGATGTCTTGGTGTACTAGAAAAAAATGATACCTGATATGTAACAACGGTATCATATTCCAGTCCACTTGCTGTCAGTGGTTCCCACAAAAAATCCCAAAATACAAGTCTAGGATTTTTATTTTTATTTGTATCACTTGAAATTCCTTCATTGTAAGCAATTCCAAGTGAATCAATAATTTTCTGCAAATCTTTTTTAGATATCTTCGTGTCCATCTTCATTCTCCTTTACTATAATTGGATTAGGATATTCCTCCAATGTTAAATCAGTTTCAGGATATCCATCATTATTTGTAAAATGATAAGCATTGTATACATGATAGAATTCATCCTCTAACTCTAATACATTTAAAGGAGTTATCTCCCGTGTTTGAGGAATCCTAATCTTCTTATATAAATTTTCTGAACGTTGGCTTAAGTCATACTTTAATTTGTCGGAAATAGATATATTTTTATAATTCATTTCTTTATTAGGAATTTCTTTGATTCTTTCTTGTGGAAATGGATTATCATCTTGGACAATTACAAAAAGTTTAAATGTACCATCTAAATAAGTTGGTATATTAGTAATATTTTGCTTGAAGTGCTGCATATTCTGAATAATATAATTCCTTAAATTCAGCTAATCGTTTATGATTTGCGTATAGTACATAATTTTTTAATAAACTTCTTGCTTTTAAATCATTATCATAATCAATTTCAACACCTGAATTATGATTTATATCATAAATTCCCTCTTTTATGTAATTAATTAAACCATCTTTTTTGATAAATGGAGAAATCTGTTGTTCATTAATAATTTCTTCTAGTATTGCTTTAATTTTTTCATCTGTCATAGAATCAATCCTTATTCCTTAACTGCAATTAAAACTTTACCAATTTTATTATCAGTAGACATTAGTTTTTGAATTCTTTCTTCGCTAACATTGAATCCAGCATGTGGATAAGAATCAGTCTTATTATAAATATATCCATCAGGATATTCTGATGTCTTATCTTCTAAATCACGAAATGGATGAACTACAACATAAGAAACTTCATCCTCCTCAACATCTATTTCTTTTTCTTCTGATTCATCAGCATTGTCATCTTCTGCAGAAACATTTGAATCATCTTGCTCTTCAACTTCTTCATCATCTGCATCTGATTCTTCATCAATATCCTCTTTTTCGGAATCATCTTTAGTATTTGAAATATCAACTTCCTTATCATTTACATCTGTTAATTCATTTTCATCAACATTTGGAGTTTCCATTTCTTTTTTTTCTGTTTTTTCAATTTCAACTGATGATTTTTCTGCATCATTTTCTTCATTTGATACAACATCTTTATCTTCTTGTTGTTCCTTTGATAACTCATTTTCACTTACTGATATATTGCTATTGTTTTGATTTAGATTTTGTTCATCTGAACTTATATTTGCATTAATAGAATTTGAAATTCTATCTTTTTTATTTGCCATATTAATCTTCCTTTCTTAATAAATAATTAAGGAGCTTTATATTAAGCCCCTTGTATATTTTCAGTAGTTCCAACAACTTTTACAGCTGGGACATACTCTTCTAATTGTGTTACATCAAATACATATGCAATATTATCATCGCTTGCACGACCATTTGCATATCCTTTACCAATGATAACATCAGCATCATCTAACGCCATTGTTTGGTCATATTCTTTAATTTTTAACCCAGTTAAACCCATTGTATATTTATTTGGAATCATTAATGCAGCCTTTCCTGATGGATTTCCAACACTTGTTACAACTTCTAAATTTTTATATGATGAAACAAGTCTACCTTCAGCGTCATAAATTGCTGGCGCAACATAATCAGCTTCATCATTTGGATGACAAACTAAAACTAATTTATCAATAGTTCTTGCACCATTTTTTGTTAAATATTTCTTTGCTCCAGCTAATGCTTTTGGTTTAAATGAAGTCAAATCCGTATTAACTACTTTATCTTTTTGTGTTTTATCTTCGTTTGTAGCAGCAATTTGTTTATAGATTCCGATAGGTTGATCTACTCCATTTCCTTGTAAAAATCCATATTCAAGCCCATCATTTAATTGTTCTTGAAGTACTGCACGAATATACTTATCTACAAATGGAAGTGCTAAATCTCTGATTGCTTTAGGAACAATCATATAAACTGATAATTTGGCAATTTCCATATTAACCATTGCAAAAGAAGCAACGAGTTCACCTTTAATTTTATCAGTCAAACCACCCCAACTATAAGTACCAGTTTTAGAAGCAGCGATCCATTTTTTTACATTAGCAGGTGCAAAATTGATATAGTTAAGCAATTTATTTGCTTTTTTTACATCCTCTAATGTAACATCAATGATAGAATCTGGGAATATAACTTCTTGACCACCATTGATAGCTTGTTTTACATCTTTTAATTGTTCATAGAACTCTTTTTCTTCTTGTGATAAAGTTCTTAAACCTAAAGTTTTAGCATATTCCTTATCACTTTCTGCTTTTTCTGATTGTGCAACAATTTCATTAATGATTTCATCGTATTGTACTGAATTCATTTTTTCAATTGCTTCTACAATTCCTTCTGATTTGTTTTCTGCATTTTGAAGAATTTCAATTGCTTCCTTTGCAGCGTTTTTCATTTTACTTTCTAATGTCATTTTAATCTTCCTTCCTCTCAAAAAAAGATGTCCAAGCATCTTTTACTGGTGGTTCTACCACCTCATTATTTTTTTGTTCTAGTTCACGTTCTAGTGATTTTACTTGCATTACTAAACCATGAACGAAATCACATTCAAGACTTTGTCTTGCTTCATTTCTTTCAATACTAGTTGCAAAACCTAAATCAAAAGCTTCTTGTGATGTAATCCAAGTTTGTTTATCCATCATTTCTTTTATTTTTGCTTCTGACATTCCTGTTTTTGAAACATAAATATTGATTGATGGTTGTGTAATTTTCTCTAAATCTTCAGCAACTTTCTTCATTGCATTGCTATCGCCTGATGCTTCAGTCCATGCATTATGAATCATTAAAAGCCCATTTTCTGGAACAATTCTTGTATTCCCAGCCATAAAAATTACACTTGCAGCAGAACAAGCAAATCCATCAACAATTGTTGTTACATTTCCTTTAAAATCTGCTAACAAACTATAAATTGCAAGCCCCTCTGATACACTCCCACCATAAGAGTTAATTCTTACAATTAAATTTGGTGTATCTACTTGGTTTAAAGCATCTTTTAAAGTAAACGCATCTGTTGCATCTGTAGGTATATCAAGCCATTTTTCTATTAGATTCTTTTTTCTAATATCACCATAAATAAACAACTCTGTTGTATTTTCATCCACTTTATGAAATGACAAATATTTATCCCTCATTGTCATCACCCCCTTTCGATTCTGCATAGTTCTTAGTAAATCTGTGTTCATTCGCCCAAGGCTCATCAACCGTTGGAATACCTAAGAACTCTCTATTTTCATTGTTGCTAAATCCATTAGCTGATAATTTATCAATTGGACCTGCAACATCAAAAATATCAAAATGTTTAATATTTAATTTATTGATTATAAATCTATCACCTTTTAGAAATCTTTCTTTTGATATTAATTTTGCATTGAAATTATCTTGAATTACTTGAATAATAGGATCAACAGCTAATGTAATAAAGTCGTTTGTTCCTGTAGATTTATCGGTTTTACTTCCATAAAATGCATCTAAAGGAATATTGAAAGTCATTGCTACATCATCAGACCATTTTTTAACCATATCTCTATAATCTTGAGAAGATAATTCCTTATCAGAGCCAATTTTTTCTAACCCAAATTGTTCTGACAAAAGAATCAAGGCGTCCTCTTCACTAAATAGCCCATTGACAATCTTTTTCTTGTATTCTTCATATGTAATATCTTGCTTTGTATCTGGATCTTTCATCGTTGGTTGTCCACCAGGAAACTTCAATCTCCATTTATTAATATTATGACTTTTATAATTGCTAGCAGAAACGGATAATAACTTGCTATACTCTGTGAAATAATTATCAATAGTATTTTTTATTTTAGAATTTCCTAATTTTAGATTAATTACATCTTTTTCTTGAAGAGATTTTTTTAGAGTCATTGTATCTCCATGTGTATTTTTTAATCTAATAGATGAATATTCTTTTGAAAATAAAATTTTATCATTCTCTTCCCAACTATCTGCAAAATAAAGTTGTTCATTTTCAATGACTAAAAGTGCTTTATTATCTCTTAATAAAGAGCAACATACCATATAAAAAAATGAAGTTGCTACCTCATTTTCATTTGGTTTAATATTTAATTTATAGTACGTATCACTATTCTTACACTCAATTACTTTCTTCTTCTTTGAATCATACTGATAAAACTTTATTTCACATTTAGAAATTGTTCTTGAAATCATATCTATTGCGTGCTCAATAGCCATTTTCTTAATGTGCATTTGTTTTGTTTTTTCTGCTATAATCCAATCAAAAAACAAATCAAAATTTCCTTCTTCATCAATATTTTTTTTAAATAATCCCATATTTTTCACCTTCTTAATATGCATATATTACTTCTGTTTCTAGCAATTCATTTCCACTCATCGCACACACAAATGCCATAAATGAATCGTTTTTTCTTAATTTAGGTTCTACCTTTTCGTAAGATTTATTTCCATCCTTTTTTAGTACCACTTTTGTATTATTTATAGCCCATCTCATCATTGCAGAATTTCCTATATTGATTCTGCCCTCAATAAATTCTACCTCAATTCTAGGTGCTATTATAGAAGCAATGGACGCAGGATATCGAATCATACGGATTAAGCCATTTGGATTTTCCTTACTTTCAATATCAATTCCGTATCGTTCAAATACTTTTTTTATTAATTTAAAACGATACATGTCTAAAATTATTTTTTGTACTGAATAATCGCTCATATTATCAACCACCCAATCTACTATTTCGTTTTCATCAATAGTGTCTGTATAGACAACTTCAAAATCTCTATATCCATCTTGCCCTTGATTCTTAAACGGAAATTTTATTTCATTGAAGAACTTACTTTTAGCACAAATCCATGTTTTACATCTCCAAATATATTCTCCATTCAATTTAAATAAAAATCCAGCACTTGCAAAGTCATTTAATGAAGCAAAGTCAATTCCTACAATTGCTTTTTGATTCATTATATTAGGTAACTCACGTTCTATTTTATTTTCAACATCTTTGTAGGATGCTTTTAAAATATTTTCCCATGTTGTAACTGTTTCATCTTCATTTCGCTGTGGTAAATTCATTCTTTTAGTCATAAATTCTGGTTTTTTGGATGGAAATTTTTTCATTTCCAAATAATCAAGCATCATATTATCTTTTAATGTTTTCATATAGGGTAATGATGGATTTGCTTTTATCCATGATTCTGGATTATCGACTTCTTCTGCATTATCCAATCTACAAATAAAAGGAAAGTACCTAAGTTCATTACTTTCCCCATTTAAAACGCCTTTGCATACATCTAATAGTTCATCAAGAGGTCCTTCTCTTACGTCACCATTTGTCGTAATAATAAAAATCCTAGGATGTTTTATTTTCCCAAGACCACTTTGAAACACTTTTATTTGATCATCTGTTTTATATGCATGATATTCATTGTATACTATTGCACCCGTTTTCTTTCCATCTTTGGTTTCAGCTTTAGATGTATTATAACGAAATCTTGCTTTTGTAACACGGTTGATTACATACTCTTTATTCCAATAAAAATGCTTTTGCATTATTTTTTTGTTGTCTTCTAACATATCATACACGACATTAAATGTATCTTCCGATTGATCTTCTGAAGTCGCAACAATATCTATGTTGTAATTTTTTACACCATAATATTTTGTTTGTAAAAAATTAGTAAGTGGTGCTATGAAACCATCTTTACCATTTCCTCTCCCCATCATAATCAAAAATGTTCTAAAAAGCGGACTATCATTTACATACATAAATACGAATGCATAAATAAATTTTTGAAACGGGAATAATGGATAATACCATTGTTCACAATATGTAATACAATCATAATATGTGGAACTATCAAATGTAACATCTGTTCTTTTTAATGTTGGTAGCACAATATTTTGAATCAATAGTTTCCTATCCTCATTGATTGAGTTAGGATTTTTAGCACACCAGTTTAAATATTCCTCAACTTCTTCGCAATAAATCATCGTCTTCACCTGAATCAAGTTCGGATGGTTTCTGTAATTCTAAATCATTCAATATTTTTAGCATTTGTATATTCACTTTTGTAAAATTTATGATACTTTCATTTGGTTTTTCAATTTCAAAACCATTCCCATTCGTTGTTTTATATCGTAATCCATGTTTCTTTATATCTGCACGAAGTTTAACTTTTACATCATATAAAGTCATATAATCTTCAATCAAATCAATATAAAATTTATCATATTGCCCTTTTGCTTCTAGTTGATTCAATAAATCTTGTTTAATTTGACTCCTTGAAGTAGCAGCCACTGTATACCACCCCCCTTTCACGCGAGATTTTGGAAATTTTCGTTTAGTCAGTGCCACACACCCGCTCTCCTTAAGAGCATCACAGCTCTAGGATTTGGAGGGGGGTATCTAGTACTATAATTTAGCGATTGTAAACATTAAAACACCATTTATCACTTCAACTTTGTATAAATTTTCATCATTTTTAATCTTTTTTCCTTTCACAAAACTACCATCATATAAACCTAAACTACATAAGATAATTTTTATTTCATTTTGCGAGATATTTGATAAACAATTAATTGATGTTTGAATGATATTAAGTACATTTAACGTATGCATTGCAGAATTATTTACACCCTTCTTCCAATCAGCAACAACTCTTATGTTGTAAACCATTTCAGAATTACTACAGCATACAATTTTTGTATGCTTATCGAAATGAATTGTAATTACTTTATTATTGCTAGCTACATATGATTCTTCATCAACATGTTGATAACAAATTCCTTTATAACGATAACATTCAAGTAAATGATCTAACTTCATATTAATCCCATCTCTCTTCTGTAATTGGTTGTTTCTTTTCTTTTGATCGAAAAGAAAACTGATATCTATCTTCTATAATCTCATGAGCTTCAAAACTTAAACTAATACAATTATCTGGATTGAGTGCTAAATCAGGTCTAACTTTGACAGGAATTATGTGATGAACCATAACTGCTCTTACTGGTTTTATTTCATAAGGTTTATGAATTCCATCATTCCATTTGCCAGCAAAGAACTGACATTCATGTTTATCACGTTCTAAAACCTTTTCTCTTACAACATCCCAATCTGTAGAATTATAAAATGCATTAGTATGTCCTCTAGCAATTTCTACTTGCCAATCAAATGTCTTTCTTCTTTTTCTTCTTGCTTTCATTTTGATTGTTTCCATTTCAGAATATAAATAAGTAAAAGAAAACATAGAATTACTATAATACATTCATTGCTCATGTTATCACCTCAAAATAAAAGACACTCTTTCGAATGTCTAAATTGGGCTTTTGGTATTAGTACCAAATACTACATGTTTACCCGCTACATGCAAATCCATCTTGCAAATCGTTTGGTCATTTGCAACCTCTATTTTGTTCGTAAGCTTGCCCTAGCCAAGATAAATAGAAAATTCTTTGAACAACGAATTAAAAAGATAACATCTAATTAATTCCGAGTAGTCATCCTCGCCTTTATTGTATCTATTGATACTGGACCGATAATATTACTTTACCGCTTAGTTTTCACTCTCTTACTTCCTAAGTATCATTTCATATCATCAGTACACTATCAACAGATAGTGTTTAAAAGAATAAAAAGGTGTAAAATGAAACAACTAATTCAATTTATAATTATTTCATTTTACACATTATAACATATATAAAATCAATTGAAAATCAACCTAATTTCTAAACGAATCAACCTATTTTCTTAATTTCTTCAATTTTGTCAAGTGGTGTTAGATAGTATGATAGACTTCTTATTAGTCTATTTTTGTTATAATGGACTGATTGAGTAGAAATATCGAATTGCTCTGCAATTTCTTCAATTGTTTTACTTTCAAAAAAGAATAATGGAATTATGTCGTAATATTTATCTAATTGTATTTCTTTTAAACAGTCATCAACAAATTTTAATTCGGCTTTCGTTTTAATAATTAATTGATGAATTTCATTTATTCTATTATTTAAAGTTTCATCGCTATAGTAGTACAATTGGTCCTTTTCACGTAGCACAACTCTATCAGGCTTTGAAATTTCCTCTTTTATTTCGTTTTTTTCTTTTTCTAAATATTCCTGCTGCTTTTCTAAATTTTCTATTGATTTTTTAATTTTGTTATACCCTTCTAACATCATTACAGTTTTTTGAAACGTATTTTTATTATAACTATTCATAACCAACCCCCTACAACATCTGTTCAAACATTTCTTTTAGATCACGTAACATCGCAACAGTTCTGCTTATTACTCTTTTTTGATACTCTGTCTTAGCAGCCTTTAAAAGTGCTTCCTCTTGATCAAGTCTATGTTGTACTATTCTTAATACATTTTGTCTTTTTACAAACTCGTTCATTTTATTCCTCCCCTAATTCAACCTCTCCCCCTGATTAAATTAAAGTCCTAATTCTTCAAGTGAATATGCTTTGCATAATTCCATGTTTTTGTACATTGTTCCTTTTTTGAAATATGGTAAACTGAAATTATCACTGCCATTTATAATGTCTTCGTACCAAATAGAAATATATTCACTTGTTAAATTGCATTTTTTAATGTATTTTACTCTATTTCTAAAAGGCTTAATAACATTACTTAAATATTCTTTTTCTTTTGCGTCTAGGATGTCTTCTTTTATTACGAATGAATATTCCAACAATTCATTTGAAAAAACTTCTCTTTGTACATTATTTTTAGCATGAGCCCAACATAATTTTTTTGTTAATCCAAAAATTACATAAGGATAATGAGAATGCGTCCCACCAACAACTTCAATTAAAATATTTTTTTCTATTTCTCCATTTTTTATCATTTTTAATAATGTGATTCCATTAACTGTTTTTTTCATTCTCTAACACCTTCACTTTCTCTAAATCTTTTTCACACTGTTCTAATTCTTCTTGGTACAATCGAATCTGATCTTCTAAGTACTGCTTGTACCATTGTAATTGTTCAAGCTCTGTTAATTCTCGTATCATTTTGTTCTATCATCTATATTCATTTTAAGTAGAATCAATCCCAACAAAGCAATCTCAATCTGTCTAGTAAATACTGCTACAACTATCATTGTACTTGTTAATACGATTGCTGAATCGTATAGTATGTTTAGTAATGTTTTATTCATTGTCTTTCACTCCTTTTTAATAAGCATCCTTTATTCTAAACAAAACATTATACTCTGCCTTTTGAAATAGATTATTTATTTCACAACTCAATTTTTCTATGTTTTCTATTCGCCATTCTTGACCATGATCATAACTTTGATTGCACATTAGTTGTGCTATTTCTTTTATAATTCCTTCTGCTTCTTCTTCTGATACAATATTGTATAATTCAAAATTATAGCCAAAAGATTCCTCTAGTCTTTGATAATAGACCGTAATATCTTTTCCTTCATCTTTACTAACCAATAATCTTAATTTTGTTGGTATTATTTCTGATTCTGGTATTAGAAATTTAATAGACCTGTTCGATAACTATTTTAAATTTGCAAAAACTATGTTATCCTAAGAT